>JAQTLF010000012.1 GCA_028715015.1 Candidatus Moraniibacteriota bacterium
AATCATCATGCGGTTGAATGGAAATGTCGTAAGTGCCGATGAACTTGGCTTTTTGCATTATTTCTTCCTTATCAAGACCGATCAGTGGTCTGAATATGGGCAAGGTGGCTGCCTGACTGACTGCCAAAATGTTTTCCAGTGTCTGCGAAGCCACTTGTCCGATGGAATCTCCAGTGATGAGCGCCAGACATTTTTCTTTTTTGGCCAAAGTCTCAGCGATGCGCATCATCAATCGGCGATACAAAATTACGCGGAATCTTTCTGGAGTTTTCATCATAATTTCTTTTTGAACGTCCGCAAAAGGGATCAGATATATTTTGGTGGAGCCGCCAAATTTTTTGAGTTCCTGACTTAAAGTCATGACCTTTTCAATAGAAGCTTTGGAAGTGTAGGGGGCGCTGTGAAAATGAGCATAGCGCAATTGGACTCCGCGTTTGAGAATTTGCCAAGCCGCCACCGGAGAATCAAATCCACCTGAAAGCAGTGCCATGGCCTTGTTTCCTGATCCCACTGGCATGCCGCCAAGACCCGCGATTTTTTCCATGGAAACAAGCGCAAATTCATTGATGATGAAAATTTTGCATTCCACTTCCGGATTTTTCAAACTGACGGATTTTCCGCCTAAGGCGGATCCGCCTTGGGTGGATTTTCTGAATTCTTCAAAAATATGTCCTCCTACTTCGCGATTTATTTCTTCTGACGTCAGAGGAAAATTTTTGTTGGATCTTTGGGTTGTCACTCGAAAGGTGTCGAATGTTTTTTTGTCTGCTGACTCATTGATCATTTCCCAGCAAGTTTCCTTCAAAGTCTCGATGTCTTGGGTGACGCTGACGGCAAAGGAAAAATTGGCAATGCCAAAAGTGTGCAGCAACGCATCTTTGATCAAAGCCTGATTTTCTGCGCCTTTTTTGTTCAGTTTGACCAGGATGCCGCCTGACATTTTTTTTACATACTCAAAAGCGCCTGGGCAAAAAGCTTCAAGCTGGCTTTTGATATTGGCGATCAATTGCGCCTCAAAAAAATTGCGGTTGCCTCCTTTAAGGGCAATTTCTCCATAGTGGCAGAGGACGTAATTCATATAAACATATAAACATTTAATCAAAAAAATGCATCAAGTATTTATAACACATGAAAAGGATTGAGTAAAGTCTGGTTGTTGCTAAATTTACATATTTACATTATTATATTTAGGATGTATGGCTGAATTTTGAATCCATACTTTATACATAATACATCATACTTTATACAAACTTATGGCTTTACAAATAGGAATCGTGGGACTGCCGAATGTGGGAAAATCAACGCTTTTCAAGGCTTTGACAAAAAATCCGGTGGAAATCAGCAATTATCCGTTCTGTACTATCGAACCGAATGTCGGAGTGGTGAAAGTGCCTGACGAAAGACTTTTGAAGCTTTCGGAAATGTCACAAACGGAAAAAATAGTGCCAGCCGTGGTGGAATTTGTGGATATTGCCGGAATCGTGAAGGGAGCCAGCGAGGGAGAAGGCTTGGGCAACAAATTTTTGGCCAATATCCGTGAAGTTGATGCGATCGCCCAAGTGGTGCGGGTTTTTCCCGCCCTAGGCGGGTCCGCCTTGGGCGGAGAAAATATCACCCATGTTTATGAAACAGTCGATCCTGTTCGGGACATCGAAGTGATCAATATGGAACTTATTTTGGCTGACATGGAAACAGCGGCCAAAACCCAAACCAGGATTGAAAAAGAAGTCAAAGGAAACAAAAAAGGTGCAGACAAACAACTGGAAGTGATCAAAAAAATCAAAGCCACCTTGGAAAATGGAAAATTGGCCAATGAAACCGAAGGACTTGATGAAATTCTAAAAGATGAAAATGGCAAGCTTATTGTGCGTGAAATGCAGCTTTTGACCATGAAACCTTTTCTTTTTATTTATAACGTGGCGGATATTGAGGAAAAATTGCCTGAAGAATTGGAAAAAAGAAAGCATGTCAAACTGGACATCAAGATCGAAGAAGAATTGATTGAAATGAATGAACAAGAAAAAGAGGAAATGGGACTGGTTTCACATATCGATGATCTTATCGTGGCTGCCTATGACCTTTTGGGATTGCAAACATTCATCACCACGGGAAAAATTGAAACCAGGGCTTGGACGATCAAAAAAGGAGCCACTGCCCCAGAAGCTGGAGCAGCCATCCATACTGATTTTCAAGAAAAATTCATCCGAGCCGATGTGATCATGTGGGACAAACTTTTGGAAATTGGTTCTTGGGGAAAAGCCAAGGAGCTTGGCGCTGTCAAAACCGTGGGCAGAGACTATGTTATGACTGACGGAGAAGTGGTTGAATTCAAAGTTTAAAAGTTTTCTTCAATAGTTTCCTCTCCTTTGACAAGGAGAGGATGTCCCGATACGGAATCGGGACAGGTGAGGTTAGATATTGGCAATACAAAGTTTAAAAACCATCAGGCAAATTCTGATGGTTTTTTGTGAATTTTTGTTTTGTGTTTCATGTTTCATGTTGTATGATTTTGTGCTATAATTTGTTTATAAAAAAGGTCAATCAATTTATCAAATTATAAATAAAAACATGCTTAGAGAAAGAATTTCGGACGAGTTTGATCTGAAAAAACAAGCAGATGAACTCGGTGTGAAAGTTTGGCAAACGCCAAGTTTCCTGTTCATCATCATGGGCATCATTATTATCGGTGCCATGACTGGCGTTTATGTGGCTTCGATAAGTTATGATTCGCCGGAAGTTCTCATTGTGAGCGAAAGTATTGTGGTGATTTTGTTGTTGGCGATTGGAAATGCCATCATCACAACGGTGGAACAAGTTGCCAAAGCCAACAAGATGAAAACCGAATTCGTTTCAATCGCATCGCATCAGCTTAAGACACCTATTTCCGAATTGAAATGGCAGATAGAATTGCTGTTGGCAAAATTTTCCGAAGGATTGAGCGGACGGCAAACTGAAATCATCAATGAAATTGCTCATTCCGGAGAAAAAATGGGACGCTTGGTCAATGATCTGCTTGATGTGGCCAGGATTGATCAGGGTCAATTGGCTTTGGCCAAAGACAAAGTCGATTTTTGCGACTTGGTTGACGATGCTGTTGAAGCGCAGAAAGTTTTTGCCAAAACCATGAATGTGGAATTGGTTTCATCACGCAGTGTCGGCAAGATCATGGTGTTGGCTGACAAACGGCGCATGGGAGTTGTTTTGGACAACCTTATTTCCAATGCGATAAAATATATTGATACCAAGGGAAAAGTGGAAGTTTTTGTGGAAAATAATGATGGTTTTGCTCAGGTTTGCATCAGGGATAATGGTGTGGGTATTCCGAAAAATGAACAGGATGATGTTTCAAAGAAATTTTTCCGCAGCAACAATTCGATCAAAAACAAAACAGATGGTACAGGCCTGGGTCTGTATATCGCCAAAAATATCGTGGAACAATCAGGAGGAAAACTTTGGTTCAAATCGGTTGAAAATGTGGGCAGTGAATTTTATTTTTCGATCCCGACCGCGACTAACAAAAAAAAGTAGATTTTTTAAATTTAAAAAGCCTGAACAATAAGGCCACTAAATATTATGGAAAAGAAAAAATTGTTGGTAATTGAAGATGACATAGTTTTGCAAAAAGCTTTGGAAGACTATTTGTCGGCCGAGGGTTTTGAGGTGAAAACTGCCGGAGATGGGGAAACTGGCGTCAACATGGCCATGGATGAAAATCCGGATCTTATTTTGTTGGACATCGTTTTGCCAAAAAAAGATGGCTACACTGTTTTGCAGGAAGTTCGCGCGGATGAAAAAACCAAGAATATTCCAATCGTGTTGCTGACAAATTTGGGCAGCATCTCTGATGTTGAAAAGGCTTTGGAACTTGGCGCGACAACATATCTGGTGAAAGCCGACTATAAACTGGAAGAAGTCACAGCCAAGATAAAGGATCTTTTGAAAATAAAATAAAACAAAATCACAAAAACACAAGTCAAACATCAACACACAAACCGTTCTCATCTTGAGACAAAAAGAAAAATAAAAATCCCATGCGAATTGAAAACAAACAGCTGAAAGATTTTCTGCTAGATTCCAACTTGTTGGATGTCAAAACAGTGGAAGAAAATTTCGAAGAAGCTTCCAAAACAAATCAAAAATTTGGTGATTTGTTGATGTCAAAAAAACTTATCAACGAGATTGAACTGAAGAAATTGTATTCATATATCTTGGGAATTCCTTTTGTGAATTTGGAAAAGGAAATGATCGCGACTGATATTTTGCAGATCATTCCTGAACCGATTGCCAAGAAATATGGGATTATCGCGTTTGAAAAAGTTGGAAATGATTTGAAAGTTGCCATGAAAAATCCTGAGGATTTGCAAACCATTGATTTTATCAGGAAAAAAACAGGTCTAAAAATAATCCCTTGTCTTACAAGTGAAGAAAGCATCAGGGAGATGCTGAAGCAATACGAAAAGAGTTTGAAGGCGGAATTTGGTGACATCATCAGCAAAAATTCCGATGACGTGGCTGCCGGATCAGATGGCGAAGATTTGGAAAAAATTGCCCAAGACCTTCCTATAATCAGGATTGTCGACACTTTGCTCAAACATGCGATTTTGCAATCAGCTAGTGATATCCATATTGAACCGGGAGAAAAAGAAGTCCATGTCCGATATCGCATCGATGGCGTGCTGCATGATGCCATGACGCTTCCTCGCCAAGTGCTGGAAGGATTGGTTGCCCGTATCAAGGTTTTGTCGAATCTCAAATTGGACGAACATCGCTTGCCGCAAGACGGAAGATTCAAAATCGAAAAAGATGGATACAAGATCTCTTTTCGCGTGAGCATGTTGCCTGTGTTTGAAGGTGAAAAAATTGTTATGCGTCTTTTGGATGAATCATCCAAAGGTCTGACTTTGGAAAAAATGGGACTCAATGGAAATGCGTTGGAGATCGTGCACAAGCACATCAAACGACCTAACGGTATGGTTTTGGTGACTGGTCCGACCGGAAGTGGAAAGACTACGACTTTGTATACCATTATGGATATTTTGAATACTACGGAAGTCAACATCAGTACGGTTGAAGATCCGGTAGAATATCGCATGGTGAGAGTAAATCAGACACAAACGAATGCAAAAATAGGGATGACATTCGCAGCCGCCTTGCGCGCACTGCTGCGTCAAGATCCCGACATCATCATGGTTGGAGAAATCCGCGATGGAGAAACCATGCAAATTGCAGTGGAAGCTGCCATGACCGGACATTTGGTGCTTTCAACTTTGCACACCAACAGTGCCGCCGGAACGTTGCCTCGTCTTTTGGACATGGGAGCGGAAGCTTTTTTGGTGGCCTCAACTGTGAACGTGGTGATCGGACAAAGACTTGTCAGAAAATTGTGCAACGAATGCAAAGTGGCTTATAAACTGGATGAAAAAGAAATAAAAACACTTGGCGCAACTTTTGAAATGGATGAGATGTTGACCATGTTGAAAAATGCTACCGAACTTGCCGGATCAGTGACGGCCAAAAGCACTTGGAAGAACATTGAATTTTACCGTCCGAAAGGCTGCGAGCAATGCAACAATGAAGGTTATCATGGACGATTGGGAATTTATGAAGTTTTGGAAATGGACGAGACAATCGGAAAACTCATCACTTCCAATGCCTCTGCTGATGACATTGAAAATAAAGCCAGGGAAAATGGCATGCGAACGATGGGTGAAGACGGCTTCATCAAAGCTGTCAGTGGAATCACTTCGATCGAAGAAGTCATGAGAGTAACAAAGGAATAAAAACAGCTTTTTAGGCATTAGGAATTAGCTTTTTAGAAATGCAAATTCCTTGTGATTAATTGCCTAATAAGCTAATAAGCTAAATACTAATAAGCTAAACACGTGCCTAAATATATTTATACAGCCAAGAGTTATGATGGCGAAACCAAGGGTGGTGAAGCCACAGCTCAAGATGAAAAAAGTCTTGCCCAGCAATTGCGCGGAGAAGGTTTTTTGGTCACCTCGATATCACTGGTGAAAGAAGTTGATGAAAACAGTGTCAGTGTGAAATTTCTCGATCGCTTCAAGAGCGTTCCTTTGAAAGAGAAAATGATTTTTGCCAGAAATCTGAGTATCATGGTCGCTTCAGGATTGACTGTTTCCAGGGCTGTGAACAATCTTGCTTTGCAGACACAAAACAAAACATTCAAAAAAATATTGTTGGACATCTATGAAGAAGTCCAGGGTGGAAAATCTCTTAGCGAGGGACTGTCCAAATACGCGGGTATCTTTGGAGAACTTTTCATCAACATGGTCAGAGTGGGGGAAACAGCTGGTAACTTGGACGAAGTTTTGAAAATCGTGGCCATCCAATTGGAAAAAGAACATGATTTGAAAAGCAAAGTCAAAGGAGCTTTGATCTATCCTGGAGTGATCCTTACGGTCATGATAATCATTGGCTATATTATGTTGACTTTTGTGCTGCCGAAATTGCTGGGAGTTTTCAAGGACATGAACGCACAGCTTCCGGCCATGACGCAAATGATTGTCAATCTCAGTGATCTTTTGCGCAACAACGGGCCATTGACCGCGGTGTTGTTTGTTGGATTTATTTTTTTCATGCAATGGTTTTTGCGTCAGCCTGTGGGAAAAAAAGCTTTGAGTTGGGTTTCGATAAAATTTCCCATTTTCAGTCCTTTGGTCAAACAGATGAACTGCGCCCGTTTTGCCAGAATATATAGCTCACTTTTGAGGAGCGGTGTCGGCAGCGTTGAGGCATTGAAAATCATTTCACGCACCCTGACAAACCATTATTATCAGAAAGTATTGCTGGATAGTGTTGATGATATCCAAAAGGGTGTCAGCCTTAGCAAAATTTTGTCTGATCATGGGGATATTTTTCCCATATTGGTTTCCCAGATCGTGCAGGTTGGAGAAGAAACAGGAAAAACGGAAACTGTTCTTTTGCAATTGGCTGAATTCTATGAAGAAGAAGTAGATCAAATAACCAAAAATTTGTCTGCCATAATCGAACCTCTTTTGATGGTGATTATCGGTGGAGCGGTTGGTTTTTTCGCAGTGGCCATGCTCACGCCTATGTATAGCATGATGGATAATATCAAGTAAAATCAAAAAATAAATTCTTGTTTTTTGCTTTGCCTATTTCCTTTTTCGGCACGCTCGCAGTTGCAAGACTATTGTTTAGCGGAGTGAGCGAAATGAAATATTAATTTCATTTCCGAACGAGCGACAACAACAAGCTTGCTTATAACTGCTCGCTCGGTCCTCGCTGTCGCTGCGGATGGCCTCAAAAGAAAATTGGCAAAGCAAATCATGTATACTGGCTTATAAAAAAATCCAAAATTGGCAGATTTATGCTATTCAGAAAAAAAACAAAAAACAAAAAAGCTTTTTCCTTGGTGGAGATATTGATTGTGATTTTTATCGCGTCGGTCGTTTTCACTTCGTTCTATTCCGTTTCCACCATGGGGACGCGCTATATCATAGAAGCGAAAAACAGATTGGCGGCTGTCGCTTTGGCCAATGAAAAAATGGAAATAGTCAGGAATTTGGCATATGACAAAGTTGGAATACAAGGAAGCATCGACATATCTGGAAATTTGCTTCCAGAAGAAGATGTCACGGCCAATGGACGCTCTTACCATGTGTCCATGTCAGTGCGATATTTTGATGACCCAATGGATGGGACAACGACATCTTCTCCTGCTGATCTGATTCCGAATGACTACAAGATTGTCAGAGTGATTATTTCTTGGAGTGACACTGCCGGCCAAATGCAGAAAGTTTCTTTGTCTTCACGTTTCGTGCCACCTGGACTAGAAACCAGTGCTGGGGGCTCTCCGCTTGCAATCAACGTGGTTGATAGCGACACTTTGCTGCCAGTGCCCCAGGCGGTGGTGCATATAACCAATAACACCATGTCTCCCGTGATCAATGATTCGATCCAAACTGACAATGAAGGACATATTATGCTTCCTGCGGCAAAAATATCCAGCGACGATCATCTTTCCATCACCAAAAGCGGTTATGAAAATTTGGAAACCATGGATTCCTCGGCAACATTTCTGCCTGTGTATGGACATGTGAGTGTCGTTGGCGGATTTCTTAATACTTATAATTATTTTATCAACAGACTTTCAACGCTTACTGTTAAAACCGCTGACTATCAAAACAATTCTGTTGGCAATATCGAATTTTCCATTAAGGGTGGAAAAATAATCGGTCATGATAATTTGGGCGTCAGTGTTTTTAGTCTGCCACCTGCCATAGCAACAACCGATGCGACCACGGGTGAAAAAAAATATCAAGACATCGTTTCGGGAAGTTATGAAATCACCATGAATGCCAACACGCAGTATGCTTTTATTGATTATGACCCCGCAGTATTTCCGGCAGTTCTTCCGCCAAGCAGCGACACAACATACACTCTGCGAGTGGCTGACAAAAATGTTAATTCATTGTTTTTGAAAGTCAAAGATGCGGACGCTGTGGGCGCTCCGATTGTTGGAGCCAAGGTAACATTGACTGACGGAGCAACTGATATTTTTACGGAAAAATTGACCTCTTTGAACGGAATTCTTTTTTATCCTGACAATGCCACACCCTTGGAAAACAAGGAATACACTCTGAAAATCGAAGCGGATGGCTACACGTCTGATTCGCGCACAATAACCATCAATAATTTGACCAGTGTTGAAGTCAGTCTGACAAAAATTTAGCATGCAAAAAAGAAAAATTATTTTTAGGGAATGCTCACATGTCAACAAACAGGGATTTACGCTGGTCGAAACACTGGTGGCAATCGCTATTTTTGTGATTGGAATCCAAGCAACCGTGATGCTCGCATCCAAAACTATCCAAAACAAATCTTATGCCATGGAAATGGGTAAATCATCGTTTGTGGTTTCCCGCAGCATTGGTGATTTGACACAATATATACGTAGGGCCAGACAGTCGGATGCCGGTTCGTATCCGATCGTTTCAGCCGACAAAAATGATTTTGTTTTTTATTCTGATTATAACAAGGATGATAAAACAGAAAGACTGCATGTCTATTTAACTGGCGGCAAAGTGTATATGAAAGTCTGTGTTCCAAGTGAGACGTTTCCAAAAACATACACGACTTGTGCTGAAACGACAAGATTGCTGGCTGACCATATCGTGAACACGACCAGTGATCCACTTTTTTCATATTACAATAAGGATTATCCTGGTGGTGCCAATAATCCAGTGGCCACACCGGCAGATGTCTCAGAAATCCGTTTGGTGAAAATATTTTTAAAGATAAACATAAATCCCAACAGAGCGCCTGACAACATCCAACAGGAAACATTTGTGGAGTTGAGAAATCTTAATGATTATGATCGTCTGCATTAATTTCGGCTTATGAAAATTTTGAATACAATTAAAATTGATAAATTTGAAAAAACCAAAAAAGGCAGTGCCCTGGCTTTCGTGCTGGTCATGATCATTGTGGTGGCCATCACGCTGACTTCTCTTTTGGGATATATCAGTTCCCAAATAAATTTCAGCAAGGACAGGGTTGAACGTGAAAGCGCATTTCAAATCGCGGAGGCAGGAGCGTATTATTATCGCTGGTATTTGGCACATCAAGTTGAAGGAAAAACTGCCCAGCAAGTGGAAGACTTTTGGAAAAACGGAAACCCTATCGGCGTGGGAGGGGTGGGACATGAATTCGAGAGAGATTTCAGTGATTCAGAAAACAATGTTATTGGAAAATATAGTTTGGTTGTCACGCCTCCAGCTGATGGTTCGACGATTGTGACAGTGAAATCAACAGGTTGGACAAATCTCAAACCTTCAGCCACGCGCACCGTGGAGGTCAGATTTCGCAGGCCATCTTGGAGTGAATACACATTTTTGTCTGACAGTTTTATGAATTTCGGAGATGAAGCGACTGTGTATGGAAAAGTCCATTCTAATGAGGGGATCCGCTTTGATGGCAAGGCCTACAATACCGTCAGCTCAAGCAAATCAAGATTTGATGATCAGACACATGGTGGCTCCAGTCTTGATTTTGGTGTGCATACCCATCAGCCCACTGCTGATCCTGCAGCGCCTGCATATCCTTGGGCTGCTGGTACAGTTCCGGTGCGCAGCGACATTTTTGTTGGCGGAAGGGAATTCCCAGTTCCTGAGGTCAGTTTTACTGGAGTTACAGCCGATCTGGGTAATATGAAAACACAAGCCAAAGCAGGCAATGGAATGTATTTTGACAAAGTAGCAACTAGTTTTCCTACTACTCCAGGAGGAAGAAGGATTAAGCTTAAAAATGATGGAACCTATGATGTTTGTGTTGTTAGTAAATCCAATGCAGAATCACATGCAATTTCGAGATATTGGAAGAATGATATGAGTGGAACGTGCACAACTTGCAGCGGAGCTTGCCTTAAAAATTATCCAATAATTAACAGTGCAGTAATATTTGTGGAGGATAATGTTTGGCTAGAGGGTTCAGTAAATAATAAAGCAGTGACAATTGCGGCAGCCAATTTGTCCGGCGGATCATTCAAGGCGGACATCTATATAGGCATAAGCAACAGCAACATACGTCTGGCCGCTTATGATTGCAAAAACATGATAGGATTAGTGGCCCAAAAAGATATTTTGGTGCTCAATGATTGCCCAGACAATTTTATTGTCGATGCCGCCTTGCTGGCTCAAACAGGAATGGTTGGAATAAACACCGGAATGGGTGGAAAATATTCCATGACTTTCAATGGCGCAATCGCTTCATATTTGCAGCCATATTTTCAAAGTGGAAACAGTGGTTTTGCTAATAGGACATATAATTTCAACAACAATCTTTTGTATTGTCCGCCGGCATATTTTCCGACAGGAACGGAATACTCAATCGATCAGTGGGATGAGTTGTAAAAAATCCAGGTAACCTGTATCATGGAACATGTAGAGTGAAAAAACAAAACACAAAAATAAAATAGCCATGAGTTTTCTGAATAAAAAATTTTTCAATAATGAGTCGGATGTTTTCGGATTGGATCTCAGTGATCTTTCTGTTAAGCTTGCTAAAATCGAGAACGACGGATCATGCGAACATATTGCCAGTTATGCTTCGGTGCCCATGCCTAATGGATGCATCAGTGAAGGCGAAATAAGACAAAAAGAGCAGGTTGTCTCGGCAATAAAAAAAGCCCTGGAAATATCTTCACCCAAAAAAATAAAAACCAAAAAAGTCATCTGCTCATTGCCTGAAACCAAAGCTTTTTTGCGCATAATCTCAATTCCGCAGATGGACGCCAAAGAGATCGGTGAGGCTGTGAAATGGGAAATGGAAGCCAATATTCCGCTTTCACTCGATCAGGTATATTATGATTGGCAGATAATTCCGGAAACGCTTCTTTTGGAAAAAAATAAAATAAATCTGATCGTCATCGCGATTGCCAAAGAAACTGTCGACCAGACAATAGACGTGCTTGAATCGGCAGGTCTCTATCCTGTCGGTCTGGAAATAGAATCCATAGCGCAAGCCAGGAGTCTTTTGCTGGAAAAAAACGATGAGGCCACCATTTTGATCGTGGATATCGGTGACAGGCGCACAAGTTTTTCCATCACCAAAGGCGGCGTGCCATGTTTCACTTCAAGCATCCCGCTTTGCGGGCAATCTTTCACTGATGTCATTTCCAAAGGTTTGGGAGTGCCTTTTGAAGAAGCTGAAAAAATAAAAATATCCTATGGTATCGGAAGCGATTTCAAACATGACTCTCTTTTCAAATCAGTCGAACCTGTTTTGGAAAATTTTGTGCAGGAAATTGAGCGCTCCATAGATTTCTATATTACAGGTTTGAAATATTCAGATAAGGTTGATAAGGTCATCATTTGTGGGGGTGGTGCCAATATGAAAGGATTGGTGCCATATTTTTCCAAAAAATTGGGACGTGAAATTGAGCTGGGAAACCCATGGATAAACATGCAGCTGGGAAAAAAGTTGCCAGTGATCGAAAAAGACAAATCCTTGCAATATTCTACAGCTATAGGTTTGGCATTAAAAGGGCTACACTATGAAGATATATCTTGATTTGCTGCCAAAAGAAAGAAAAAAAGAAATAAGACGGAAAAGGATATTCCGTGATATTTTGCGTGAAGAATTTTTGTTTTTGTCACCGATTCTGGTTTTTGTGGTCATTTTGTTGAACATCTATTATCTGCTTTCCTTTGAACAAAAAACTTCCTTGGCGATGCAATCATCCGAGCAATCACAAGACAAATATCAAAAACTGAACGCGTATGAAGAAAAATTCAAACAAGTAAATGCGACGACAACAACGTTGTTGAAAATACAAAGCGGACATCTGCATTGGTACAATGTTTTTGCAAAAATGGAGGATGTTGTGCCGGAAGGAATAGACATCACCAATTTTTCCACCAAGGACTATGCTATTTTTTTGGTCGGAAAAGCCAAGAATCGCGATGTCCTGCTGGGTTTCAAAAACAAGCTTGAGGCGAACGGCTGTTTTTCCAATGTGAACGTTCCTCTTTCAAACCTGGTGGTAAAAGAGGATATTGATTTCCAGATAGATTTTATGGTCAAGGATGATTGTTTAAGAAATAAATAAGAATTCTCTTGAGCAAAGCTCATCAGTGTTCGTGTGTCATATCAGATGAAGAATTTTTTAAGCAGACAACGTGAAATTTTGGCAATCGTCATCTATGCCGGCTTGGTCGTGGGGCTGGTATATTTTTTGGTGATGCCATTGCTTGCTCGCATTGGCGACAAGAGCAATCAGATCCAAGAAGATTCGTTGAAGCAAGAAAGCCTGCGCAAACATCTGGCTGAACTTCCCAATATTGAACAGCAATACAAAAAACTTGAAGGAAACAGTGATGCAGTGGACATATTGTTGGACAAGGGCAATGCGGTCATCCTGATTGAAAAATTGGAAAAGTTGGCGGATGACACTGGCAACAAGATTGCAATTTCAGTCACGCCAAGTGTTGCTGATCAACCAAAAGCTTCAGCCAAAGACAAAGCCAAGGTTGATGAATCGATTGTCGGCAAATTGCCAAGTCAAAACTATCTGCAAATGAAAATAACCCTGGTTGGGGAATATGATTCCATTACGAATTTCATACGCTTGTTGGAAAATTTTGAATATTACGCCGACATAACTTCAATCCAATTGACTCAAAACGATTCTGCCGATCTTAATGCCAAATCAGTTTCCAACGGCAGCATGTCCGTGGGCAGTCCTTTTGGAACAGCTGCGCCAGTCGTAAACACAAGCCAACCCATCGAAGTTGCCAAAGGAAATTTCCTGAAGGCGTCATTGGACACAGTTTTTTATGCCAAATAGCAATCAAAAATATGAAATTTAGTCTTAACCTGAAAAAATCAACAACTTCCAAAATGCAGATGATGTCTGTGGCTGCTTTATTTTGGCAAAAAATCCACAAGTTTTTGTTGCTTGTTTTTTTGTTGGCGGCTTTTTTGGGTGGATGGTATGTTTGGCAATCTTATTTGTCCGGCAGCAATTGGAGCGAAGAAAAGAAACAGAATTTTTTGAACTCCCAAAACAATGGAGTTGTTTTCAACCAAAAAAACTTTGAAAAAGCTTTGACTGATGTCGAAGCACGCAAAACTGAAAGTGCAGCCAGTCCGCAAAAATTCAGGGATGTTTTCAAGGCTTATTGAGGAGGGTAAGATATTTTGAAATACAAAAAGAATCTCATTATTGAGATTCTTTTTGTATTTCAAGGTGCGCTCGGCAGGACTCGAACCTGCAACCCCTTGATCCGAAGTCAAGTGCTCTATCCGTTGAGCTACGAACGCAAAAAATGATTTAAAATACGGGGGCGAGTACAGGGAATCGAACCCTGATTCTCGGTACCACAAACCGATGTCTTAACCGTTAGACGATACCCGCCATATGACCATGCAGAGCATGGAATTTTCAAGTCTCAATTTCCAATTTTCAAACAAAAGGTGATGAAAATTGAAAATTTAAAATTGAAAATTAATTTTGTACCCTCGCCAGGAATCGGACCTAGATAACCAGCTTAGAAGGCTGGTGTTCTATCCATTGAACTACGAGGGCATTTATCCGTTCTTAATATCTTGGATGTGTGGGTTATGCAGGATTCGAACCTGCGACCGTCGGCTTAAGAGGCCGCTGCTCTACCAACTGAGCTAATAACCCATTTTTTCAACAACTAGCCAATTATAGCAGCTTTATCAAGGCTCGTCAATTCCAGCAACAAGGGTGTGTTTTGAGCTGCTAAGGTGTGTTTTTGGCTGTTTTTTTGTAGGCTTTCCATTCATCATTGGACCAATTGGCTGGTTTTACAGTCAAAACAGGACCTCCTGGATGCGGATATTTGTAGGGCGATCCATAGGAGCTGTTGAAAACATCATTGATGAATTCTTTGCCATCCTTGTCGACCACTGTTTGGGAAAAGTGTGCTTTGAGCGAACCGTCCGGTTGTTTGTCGGTGATGTATGGACCATCAACAGTCGTTTTTCTGCCATCATCCGTGCCATAAAAATCAAAAGTCAAAACAGTACCCACAATTTTTGTTTGGATCAAGATGTAGTTGGGTGTGTTGTTGAGAAAGCGCAAATCAGGATTGGGAACATAGACAGTCGAGTCCATTCCTTGTGGATTGTAATAGGAAACAGGATAGGCATGATTTCTGCGAGCCGTTATTTTTAGTCCGGAATAGATGGCGGCTCGAAAAGCTGTGGTGGAGACTTGGCAGATGCCGCCACCGAATTCAGGTTCTGTCACATTGTTTTTTATCACAAGCTCAGGAAGATAGCCATGTTCGCCGTCAACTTCGCCCAGATTTTTCACAAAAGAAAATTCCTCCCCTGGTTTGATGAGAAGTCCATTGAATCTTTCAGCTGCAACTTTGATGTTGAAAATGCGGTTTTTAGGAGAGCCTTTGAAATTGGAAGTCCCTTCGCCGATGAGAGAAGTTATTCCAAGATTGTTGACATCGCCATAATTCGTTTGTGGTTTTTTTGAAGCAAAGGAAAGCGCGATTGTTTGTGGTCCCGAAATGTTTTTGTTGAGAGTGTCGGCAATTATTTGAAGGCTTTTGTCCACATCAAGAGTAATTCCGTTTTGCGATTCTCCAAATGAAGTCACCACGCCGTTTTCAACTTTGAATTTGGCTTCGGCTGGATCTCTGTTCACTTTTCTCGCCAGATCTTCCAAATGCGATTTGATCGCCTCCATGTCCAAGGATGTTTTGCTTGAAAGATGCAAATATTGGCGTTGATTTCTGGTCAACGTCAAAAAGCAAAAAAGTTTGTCAGTCGGACAATATGTCGTGTTTTCAAATTCTGTTTTTGCCACAGGAGAAAGAGAAAAGCTGTTGCTGTTCTTTGTCCATTTATTGATGTCATCTTTGGAAATTTGATCCGAATATTGATCGACTGTCAAAGTCAAAACACTGGCTGCCCCGTCAGTGGTTTTGCTGTCGATCGGTTGGTTGTCAGTGGCTGCTGAGGCAGCATTGGCGGCCAACAAGCACAGTCCCAATGAAGCCGTAAAGATATATTTGACCATGGATTAAGGATACTGCAATTTTCCAATTATATCAAGGCCAGGACTAGCTTTTTAGGCTTTAGCTTATTGATATAAATAATGCTCATAAAAAAATATCTCACCGAAGTGAGATATTTTTTTATTATCTGAGAAACCAAGAAGCTAATGCCTGAAAAGCTGTTCTTAGAATCCGCGAACTTGGATGCGTTTGATTTTGGTGGTGTCAGCTTTTGGAAGTCGGATGGTGAGGATACCATTTTTCAATGAAGCCTCGGCCTTGTCGGAAATGATGTCGATTGGCAAAACCACTGAGCGGGAAAAATGTCCCCAATAACATTCTTGGTAGTAGTAGTTTTCAGGATTGACGATTTCTTCATTCTTGCGCTCACCTTTGATCACAACCATGTCATTGTTGATGGAAACATCAAGGTCTTCAGGCTTCACACCGGCAATCGTTGATTTGATCACGATTTCTCCTTCTGTCTGATAGACGTCGATGGTTAATTGTCCTTCAGCGTCGGGTGAAAAATTTTCTTCTTCCACGAAGATCGAACGTCCAGGTTGTGAATTCATAACCATTTCTGTTTCTTCTTCCTCCGCGTAAATAGGCATCGTTGGATTCTGATGTCCGTCTGGCTCAATCGATGTTGCTCCAGTTACTCGTTCGAAAAAAGATTTTTTTGTTTTTAACATAAATTTATTTTTTGTAGATCATTGATGTTTGTTGTTCCAAATTGTTGCTTTGGACCAATGAAATTCATCTGTTTAAAAATTAACTCGTATGTAAATATTATATGATGATTCTCAGTCTTGTGCAAGCCTCTTGTTGATGAAGATGAGATTGGAAAAATTCAAAAGAGCAAGAACTGTCAGCAGCGAAATTGTCACGCCGTTCACAATGAAATTCCGTTCCGTGAGTAGCAACAGGTTGTATGCGCCATGGAAAAATGTGGCCACCATGAGCGCCAGCAGGAAAGTCGATATTTTTCGGGGATTTCTGGTGGCCACCACATATCCGATAAGTCCGGCTGATCCGAGGTGGATGATGGCAATCTCAAAAAGACTTTTTGTCTGGATGTTGGCGGTTGAAGAAAAAATCAGCAGAAGTTCGGTGGCAAAAAAACCCAAGCCGACAAAAAAAGAATTGATCAGATATGACCTGTCTTGCGAATAAAGTTCGACCCGTTTTGAAATGATGAGATATTTGAAACTTTCTTCAATCACGACTCCCACAATCAAAAAAGTTGGGATGGCGAAAAGCTGGGGAAATGTCAGGTTGGGATTATTGGCGTAGGCTGAAAAACCGATATATGCGATAAGTTGCACCACCAGCGCTCCGAGCGCTGCCACGATTCCCCAAAAAAATGATTCGATTTGGTGCATAAAATTTTTTATATGCGTTGGTTTGCTCGCATATGTTTTGTGTTTTTTATAGCGATGACAAATGTTTTTTGAGTTCGGCAAGCTCGGTCTGTTTTTTGGCAAGTGTTTCTTTCTGTTGGTTTATGACTTGCGCCGGAGCCTTGGCAACAAAGTCGGCATTTTCCAATCTTCCTCGAAGACCGCCAACAAATTTTTCAATACTCTCAATTTCTTTTGTTATTTTTTCTTTTTCCTTTTTAACATCAACAAGACCTTCCAGTGGGATATAGATAGTGAGTCCTGCGATGGTGCGAGTGATGGAGTTTTCTATTTTCGTGTCAGTAAATCCAATGGATGAAACCCCGGTGCGCAATTTCTTGATGATGATTTCCTGTTCCTGGATGAGTTTCTGAGTATTTGTTCCTTGATAGTCTTTTTGGTTTTCAGTACTGATCAAAATTGAAATTTCCTTTTTGAGATCAATCTTGTTTTCAATGCGTGCATTTCTTATGGCAATGATTATTTCTCGTATGAAATCAAAAAGTTTTTCATGAGCGACAGTGTTTTCAGTTTGTGCATCAGTAGTCGGCCATTTTTCATTGATCAAAGATTTTTTTCTGTCCAATTCTTTCCAGATTGTTTCAGTCACAAAAGGCATGAAAGGGTGCCATAGTCGCAAGATCGTGTCCAAAACATTTTCCAAAACCCATTGTTTCTCGGTTTTATTATCTTCAAATTTGGCAATTTCCAAATACCAATCAGCAAATTCACTCCAGGTGAAATCATGCAATTTTTCGGAAGCTTGTGAAAATCGGAATTTTTCAATATCATCAGTGACTTGCATGACAACCTCTTGCAGCTTACTCAGAATCCAATTGTCAGCCAAAGTGAAATTTTTGCATTCAATTTGACCAGTCTTTTCCTTGGTCTGATTGCTGATTATGTATCTTCCGATGTTCCAGATTTTGTTGGTGAAATTTCTGAAACTTTCAATCTTTTCCTCGCTGAGTTTCAAATCATTTCCTGGTGTCGATCCGATCACCAATGAAAGGCGAGTGGCATCTGTTCCGTATTTTGCAATCATGTCGAGAGGGTCGATGACATTTCCCAAAGACTTGCTCATCTTTTTGCCTTTGTCGTCGCGCACCAGTCCATGCAGATAGACATTCTTGAAAGGAATGTCTCCGATGGCATATGTTGTCATGAGAATCATGCGTGCGATCCAAAAAAACAAAATGTCGTAGCCTGTTTCCAAAACATCTGTCGGATGGAAGTTTCTGAAATCTTCACTGTCGATGATTAATTTTCCATTTTCCAATTTTATTTGTTCGGGATTATTGGCAAGTGTGGAAAAAGTCCACATTCCTGAGGAAAACCAAGTGTCCAGAGTGTCAGTGTCCTGAATCCATTCATCGCCGGCAGGCTCTTCGATTCCCACGAATGTCTCGCCATCTTTATACCAAACAGGAATCTGATGACCAAACCAGATTTGTCTTGAGATACACCAATCCTGCAAATTTTCCATCCAGCGGAAATAATCCTTTTCGAATCTTTCGGGAATTATCTGGATTTTTTCCCTGTCGAAAACTCCGGATGATACCGCTGCAAGCGAAAGCTCTTTGAGTGATTTTCCATGTCGGGAGATCTTTTTGTTGACATCGACAAACCATTGCAGTGAGGGAAGTGGTTCAATCGAAGTTCCACAGCGGTAGCAAACAGAAAGATTGTTTTCAATTTCTTCTTCCTTTTCGATTAGGTTTTGTTGGGAAAGTTTTTCCACAATCATTTTGCGAGCTTCCTTGGCGCTTTTGCCGGAAAATTCAGCAAAGCCTTCTTTGATGTTCCCATCTTCATCAATGACTTTCACGATTTCCAAATCATGTTCTTTGGCCATTTTCCAATCGATCATCGAGTGTGCAGGTGTGACACCAAGTGCTCCTGTTCCAAAATCCATTTCAATGTTGCGATCGGCAATTATTTTCAAATTCAATTTTTTGCCGCAAAAATCAGCACTCAATGTTTGACCTACATATTTTTTGTAGCGTTCATCACTAGGGTTGACGGCCACTGCAGTGTCTCCAAGTTTCGTTTCGGGACGTGTGGTGGCAATTGTGATGGGAAAATTCTTGTCGTATTTGAAAGTGTAGAGAGGAGCTTTTTGGGTTTTATGTTCAACTTCATCATCAGCAAGAGTTGATTTGCAGCGAGGACACCAATTGACCACGCGGTCTCCACGATAAATCAATCCGTCATCATGCATCATTTTGAAAACAGTTCGCACAACTTTGGTTCGTGTTTCATCAAGTGTGTAGGCCTCACGGCTCCAATCGCAAGATGATCCCATGGCGCGAACTTGTTCTGAAATCGTGTCATGTGACTGCTGCGCAAATTGTCTGACTCTTTCCAAAAATTTTTCTCTGCCAAGCTGATGCCTGGTCAAACCTTCTTCCTTGATGATTTTTTCAACCTTGGTCTGCGTGGCAATCGCAGCATGATCAGTTCCTGGAATCCAAAGGGTGGATTTTCCTTGCATACGATTATATCTGATCAGAATATCTTCAATGGCAAGCATGGCCGCATGACCCATATGCAATGTTCCAGTCACATTAGGTGGTGGCATCACGATGCTATATTTTCCATTGGCGGTATTTTTATCAGGTTGAAAGAAACCATCTTTTTCCCAAGCGGTGTAAATTTCCTTTTCAACTTTTTTCGGTTCATAAATTTTTGGAAGTTCTTTGTTCATGATTTTGTCAATAAAAAGCTTGAGCCAGCTACAAATCTCATGTCTAGATAAAATGTTCTAATTTCGAGCGAAAACCTTGAAAAGTGAGGAGGGCTATCGAGATAACCCGACGAGCTTTGAGAGGTTTGCAGCCGGAATTAAAACATTTTAGCAGACAAGTTGTATTTTTATATTAGCGCTGAGATTTGTAGCAGGCTCTAAATATGTATGTATAGTAGCAGGGTGGAAGATATTTTTCAAGGAAAAATAGGAAAAAGGGAGCTGCAAGCGCAACTCCCTTTAGCACCGTCACTGCAGTTCCGCAATGATGGCTGTTTTTTTCGTGGGAGAAATGATTCTTTTGGATACAGTTCTGATTCTGGACATGAAAACTCCAAGATCAAACTGCCAGAGCGCATCCTTGATGAATTGAGCAAGCAATAGTTGCGATTGCACATCTCCCTTGTTATTGAAAACGCCGCCCAACTGTTTCAGGAAGTTCCTCAGGCCCCCATTTATCAAGTTGGATTTTAATGAATCTGCGCAATATTCAATGTATGCTGTTGTTCCAAATGAAACCTTTTTGTTGGCACAGTACATTTCGTATAGTGCCCGGCTGAGTTTGTTAACTTCAATTGGCAATTCAACTGATGATCTGGACATTTGTAATTTCCTCCCTTCCTGTTTTTAAACTACGAGAATAAGTAACTGGACTTATTGTCGCACAAGGCTAGTTCATTTTCAAGTCAGCCTTGGGTTGCAAAGTTTTCCAATTGCCCAGGGCTTTTTTCTTTTGAGCATCGTTCATTTTTTTCCAACGGAAAGCAGCTGCAGAAGCAATCATGGCGGCATTGTCTCCAGTCAAAGAAAGGTCAGGAATTTTGTAGGACACGTCAGGCAAAAATTTTTCGATGGCCAGTCCCAGCTGGCTTCGTAATTCTTTGTTGGCGCTGACTCCTCCGGCCAACAAAATGGTTTTCGGCTTGTATTGTTGGGCTGCTTTGATGGTCTTGGCAATCAACACATCCAAACAAGCTTGCTGGAATTCATGGCAAATTTCCGCAACATATTTCTTGTCTTCCAGAAGCTCAGGGTGTTTTTTGGTTTCATATAGGACAGCTGTCTTGAGTCCGGAAAAAGAAAAATTGTAGCCTTGTTTGTTCAGCATGGGGCGGGGGAAAGTAAGCTTATCAGGCGTTAGCTTCTTAGTTTCATCAGCGTTAGTATTTTTTGTATCATTTAAAATTTCAAATTTAAAATTTTGCGCACATCGTGCGACTGCCGGTCCGCCAGGATAGCCAATTCCCAAAATTCTGGCGACTTTGTCAAAAGCCTCGCCAACCGCATCATCGACAGTCTGTCCGATTATTTCATATTGCAAATGATCTTTCATGAGAACAAGTTGGGTGTGACCGCCTGATACGACCAAGGCAAGGACAGGAAATATCGTATCATAATTTTTAATTTTTAATTTTGAATTTTGAAATGAAGATGAAGCATCCTCTTTTTTTTCTTTGGAGATTGCCAGCCCAAGGCTGGTCCGCCTTGGGCGGAGAAATTGAGAATTGGAAATTCCAATGAAGTTGGCATATATATGTCCCTCGATATGATGGATGGGAATAAGCGGCTTTTCCCATAGATAGGAAAGGGTTTTGGCATAGTTGACCCCCACCAGAAGCGCAGGAATGAGCCCAGGACCGCTAGTAATAGCAATTGCATCAATCTGGCTGGGTGAAATTTTCGCCTCCTCCAGGGCCATTTCAAGAAGCTTGGGAAAGTTTTTCAGATGCTCTCTGGCAGCCAGATTCGGCACAACTCCGCCCCATTTGGCGTGCAGTTTCACCTGGGAGGAAATCTGGTTGGTGAGCATTTCCAAACCCTCCCCGGAAACACGCAAAACAGCGATGGCTGTCTCATCGCAGGATGTTTCGATGGCGAGGATGTTGGTCATTGACATATATGTGTTATTATTGTAATATCCAATATTAATAGGGGTGTCGAGTGCGGTTTGTTTTTGAATTTTTCCATGTGCAATCGTTAAGCGATCTTATCATATGGCAACGAAAATGAAAAGTCCAAAACTCAGACAAATTGCAAAAAAGATTTTGCAAGATTCAGCTGCTGATGCTCTGCATTCAAAACGCAAGCAAAATTTGCCATGGAAGTCGTCTGTCGGCGCAGCGCTGCTGAAAAAAAATGCAGGCAATGGCAGCGACAGTCTGTTTTTCAGGAAAAAAAGCGTGCCTGACAATTTGGACAAGATGGATGATAGCGAGCTTATCACCTTCATCCACACCAAAAACAAAGAAGCCTACAAAGAACTTTTCGCGCGCTATCAAAAAAAACTTTTCACCTATATCTATCACTTGGTTGGCAATCGCGAAGAAACGGAAGACATCTTGCAGAATGTTTTTTCCAAAACATATCGCAACATCGAGCACTTCGATGTTTCTCGCAAATTTTCTTCCTGGATCTATCGCATCGCCCACAATGAAGCTGTGAACTTTTTGAAAAGAAAAAGTAAGCGCTATACCGTTTCCTGGGAGGACATCGCCACCAGCAAGGACAAGTTGGACAGTGCTTCCAATGAAGAATTGCCTGAAGACAGGATCGGACACAAAGAAATCGTGCAGGAAATCGATTCAGCCATGGAAAAATTGCCGCCAAAATATCAACAAGTCCTCAAATTGCGCTATTTTCAAGAATATTCCTATGAAGAAATTGGCAAAATTCTGGGAAAACCACTCAATACTGTCGGAACGCTCATCAATAGAGCCAAGAAAAAACTTTTGGAAGTGGTGAAAAAAAGCGAGAAAAAATGATCAAACTTGCCAAAAAATCGTTTACTCCAGGCATTTTTTGCTTGTCTTCCACGATCAACCAGGCAGACACTTGATTATTTTTTTATTTGTGTTAAACTTTCCACTGTTACTGTTTTCAGGCATTATGGCGCCATCGTCTAGTGGTTAGGACACCAGGTTTTCATCCTGGTAACAGGGGTCCGATTCCCCTTGGCGCTACCAAGTACAAAAACTCCAGATTTATCTGGAGTTTTTGCGTATTGGCGCCAAGGGGAATCGGACCGGTGGCAGCGAAACAAGCTGGCTTTCAGCAGAAAGACAGCGCAGGAGAGCGCCGATAAATGCGACCACAGGAGCATTCAGCGCCACCGCGGACAAGGAGTTCATGAGTGTCGACGAATGAACGACGCGCGCTTCGCAATGTTTTTTGTTTGTCTAGCGCCAAGGGGAATCGGACGGGTATTTAAAAACGCAAACGATTATGCTAAAACTATGCGGTCGTCCGAATCTGGTATATGTTAGCTTTTTAAAATTAAATGCTCCATTTTAGCAGGAAAGAAGCTTTTCATGTTTGAGTTTTGCTTAATGTTTAACACAACGACGAAATCATTGACTAAATACCTTAAATACGCTAGTATTGTACGTTGTACCTGAACAAAAGAATATCAAATCACATATCACTTTTGGAAAAGGAGATTTATCATGGACGAAAAAATGATGCGGAAAAGGGACGATTTTGTGGCAAAAAATATTAAAACAGCTCCAACAAATATGTTGGTATCCATTGTTTTTGCATCAGTTGCAACATCCAATCAAGCGCTTAAAGAGATTGAGAACAGGGTTATGGAAGGAAAATATGATTCCGAAGAGATTGCTTCCTGGATTGATTTGCTCACTTCTTTCGGCAGCGGAGTTTTTGATAGCCAGGGCAAATCGCTCTTCCACATGCTTTATAAAAGTAAGTATAAATTTCTTTCCGGTGATCTGGAAAAGTTTCTTGTTTGTTTTGGCAGTGGCCATGGTTGGTATGCTGAGGACATAGCTGAACTTTATCTCGATCACCCTGATACAACAAATGATTCAGTGTTGGATGTTATCAGCAAAATACCACCACGAAATCGGAATAAATTCTTTAAAATGTGTTTCGAAAAGCGGGACTTTAATTTGTTGGATTGTATTAAATGCCTCAAATATCCTGAGATAAGCAGAATGGCGGTGACCATGGTTAAGACGCATCATGAAATTGTGCCATCTGATCGTGAGGAAGCTAAGAAATTGCTACTTGAGGCCCTTTTGAGCAGCGGAATCACTGAAGATATTTTCGTATTTTTACTCAAATGGGAGCTTCTTTCCGTGGAAGAGTTGATTGAGATGTCCAAAAAAGTTGGCACGAAAAAGCTTGCAAAACGCGCGCTGAAAAATAACTTGCAGTTTCGTGAAGAGGACTAAAGGGGATGCCATAAACATTCAAGAGATGAGCAGCTGCATTGGCAAAAGGTGTTGCATTCTGTGGGGAAAAAGAAAGCATGTTTGGTTTGGTCAAAGATTGTTGCGGGTTGATGAGATAACAAATGAAGCAATCTTTGACAAAGCAGGTTCGGGAAAAATCGAAAAGCTCCATATTGACACAATTGATGAGGTGCGTACCGAATAGCATCTCAAGGAGATTATTCTCCAACTAGAGACTGGCGACCCGCCAACAAGTGGGTCGTCTTTTTTTATACAGTTTTTATATGGGCCATTAGTTTTTGGTAGTTTATACAATGGCTGTTTATCGGTATTTCTATATCTCTGAATACATCAGCCCATCTTTTCCGTGTCTTCAAGCATATTCCATTTATGGGATTTTGTGCCTACAAACAAGAGGGAATCGGACTAACATTTTAAAAACGCAAACGATTATGCTAAAACTATGCGGTCGTCCGAATCTGGTATATGTTAGCTTTTTAAAATTAATGCTCCGTTTTAGCAGGAAAGGAGCTTTCATGTTTGAATTTTGTTGCATGTTTAACACAACGACGAGAGGTGTTGTTGACATTTTCTCCAAAAGGGAGTATAATATATAGTCCAGTTTATGACAGTTTTTTCACAACTAAAAATAGTGTCCACGACTATACAGTGGGGAAAGGTTGGTGTTAAATGTGGGAACAATGGGCAGCAATTTCTTTGTTAGTATCCCTTGTTTTCATCGGCGGGATTTGTTCATTAGTTGAGGGAACATTCTATCCGGGGCAATCAACAGACAACAAAATTAAGCTCTGGTTCGTGCTTCATGGCGGAGTCGTGTTTGGAGATTTGATACTCATACCATTGGCTGTTTGGATGTGGTATGAAAGCATTAATTTTTCTCTTGGCAGGCTTTTAATAACATGTCCACTGGCAATTGCCATAACCTGGTTTTGCCATCGCGGATGGTGGTTTGCTTGCAAGGACCAACCTGGCTATATGTATCCGAATCAAAAGTATAGCAAAGGCGATCCCAAGTTTTGGTATCGTGATTTGCCCGTGTCGGCTTGGATCCACGTTGTTTACATGATTGTTTCAACCATGTGGATAGCTGAATATATTTTCAATCCCATGCCGGCGGATGTCGTGAAAAAAACTTTCGATATCTTTGTTGCATTTGTGCCTCTGGCCATTATAGAACCTGGAATAGTTCAAGGTTGGCCACCGACAAAAAAGGACATCACAAACTCATGCACCATCGCTGTTGGCCTTTGGGTGTTGATCGGTTTGGTCACCTGGGGGAAGTTGGTTCACTGGTGGATTTTTTAAAGTAAAAAAAATAAGCTGAAAAGCTAAAAGGAGATGTGTCATGACAGATAATTCTATCATTTTGTTTCTGGCGGTTTTCTTTATTGCAAACTATGCCTGCGCGGCGTTCTTTATTTCCAAGACGCCTGACCCTTGCACGGAATTTGGCATGTCACTGAATGCATTCGTGGCAGCTGGGATAGCAGGAATTGCAACCGCAGCTGCTTTCGTTATCGTGCTTATTTCTGGAGTGGTTGGATGTTTCATTTCATTTATCCTTCTTTCTCCAATTGTTTACATCGTTACAAAGAAAATGAGCAAGAAGGAAAAGCCGAGAACCGTCTAAGAAAGACATCTCGAACAGTATGATATCAGAGCCTTTGGGGATTTCCTCAAAGGCTTTTTTCTTATTTTTATATATTATAAACGATTATACCAAAACCATGCGGTCGTCGAGTTTTGGTATATGCGATGGATTTTGGTAATTTAAAAAGTCAGGAAAAATCTTGCCTTGTGTATTTTTCGGGCTGGTTTATAATTGGGACATGGAACATACAGGACAAATCGTGTTTATTTTTCTCAAGCATTATGGCTATTGGCTGATGCTGCCTTTGATGATAATCGAAGGACCGATTGCCACGATTTTTGCGGCCATGCTGGCAAGTTTGGGCGCTTTTAATGTTTGGATAGTGCTGGTTTTTTCCATTGCAGGGGATATGATCGGAGACATGTTGCTCTATGGTGCGGGATACAAATGGGGCATGGGATTTGTGCATGGCTTTGGAAAATATTTGGGCATCACGGAAAATGTGGTTTTGAAAATGGAAAAATATTTTGAAAAACATGGTGGCAAAACAATTTTTGCAGTCAAATCGACCACCGGACTTTGCTGGGCCACCTTTGCCGCAGCCGGAGTGGTGAAGATGAATTTCAAAAAATTCGTGAAATATTCTTTTTATGGAGGAATCGTGTGGAGCGGATTTTTGGTGGCCATGGGATATTTCTATGGTTATCTTTGGAAAGAAATCAAACAATACATTTCCTGGGTCGGCTGGATCGTGTTCGTGGTCGCCCTTGTTTCTTTCGCTGTCATTACACTTTATAAAAGAAAAAAATCAAAAGGATTTTTGGAATAAAAAATATTTTGCAAAAAAAAGAAAGCCGTCCGGATTGCCGGGCGGCTTTTGCTGCTTTATTCGATTTTTTTATGGGCACCACTTTGCGCGCTCATGATGCTCATGGATGAGGTCGTCAATGGCGGCGGCAGTTTCATGACTTCCAAACATCGTCATGTTATGCCAAAGCGGCAACTCAACCGCTTCAAAATATCTTCTTGCCCTGCTTGTTTCCGTGAGAGATGATTTTCTCATGGGAAACACGGAGTCTTTTTCTCCCCAGATGCAATTGATGGAAATGTGCTCAGGAATTTGGCGCACGATTTTTTTTGCGTCACTTCCTTGGCACAATTTTTTCCATTCAACGACCCTTTGCGATCTTCTTTGTTTCATGAAGGCCGATTTTTCCCGGGGAAGAACTTTTTCAAGTTCTGTCCAGACTGCATTTTTTCTGAATGCAAGAGCGTGCCCAAGGCCATTGAGGGCAAATTTTGCAAGCACTTCCCAGCGGTTTCTTTTTTCAAAACCTGCCGGTGCCAACAATGTCAAAGTGGCGACAAGGTCGGGATTGCTGCAAGCAAGATCCGTAATAATTTTTGCTCCCATGGAGTGGCCAACGAAGTGAATTTCTGTGTCTGGCAGAACTTCTTTCACGAATCTTGCCAAGATTGTTTCTTCGCAAAAGAAACAATCTGTTTCATGGTAGATAAAATGATTAGGATCAGACGAATTTCCACAGCCAGGAAGTGAAAGCATGCAGACTTCGTAATCAAGTTTGGCCAAATGCATGCCAAGCATGGCTATTCCGCGCCAACCAGAACCAAAGCCTTGAAGCAAAACGATTATTCCCTTGAAATGTGCTGACTGTCCGTTGTTAATAATACAATAATCAATCATGAAGTTTTGCCAGCCAAATGTAATTTTGATTCTGGACGTTTTTTGCAGTTGCGGAGCGATAACTTCATTGATGAATCTTTTTTCTTCCGGGGAAATACCTTTCTGTGCCATGACGTGCCTCCTTATCTCCGAGTTTTTTGTTGATATGAAATTGTTAAAGAATATTAAAGTATAGGGCAAATTCGCGTAATGTCAACTGTTTGCCTTGCAAAAAAGCTTTAAAAGAGCTAGAGTTATGGATGTAAAACTATGGTAAAAAGAATCGTACAATTGGCAGGAAAGGCTGCAGGCAAAGCAAAAAGCGTTCTTTTTGCGGATCCTAAGCTTTTGTATAAGGAAGAGCGGCACTTGGTGAGTGAACCGTTTTTTTTCGAGGGAACCAATAGCAAGGGAGTTTTGTTGGTACATGGTTGGACATGCACGCCATATGAACTTCGCAGGTTGGGAAAATATCTGAATGAAAACGGCTACACGGTTTTGGGAATCCAATTGACCGGACATGGGACAGTGCCCAAAGATTTGGAAAACGTCAAATGGTCAACTTGGCTCAAGGACATTGAAAATGGTTATGCTGAACTCAAAAAAACTTGTGGCAAAGTGTATGTTGGCGGAACTTCCATCGGAGCTGTTTTGACGATGATGTTGGCCAAAGAAAATCCTGAAATATCCGGCATTATCCTGATGGCCACGCCATTCAAGATCAAGCAGGAAAGATTGGTTTCTTGGGCAGCTGTGGTGATGCTTTTGCTGAGACAAAAATATCGCAAGAAATTTTATCCGCCGACATTCGGCCTTTCTTCAACCATCACGCGCCTTATTTCCTATCAGACATATCCGATCAAAAGCGCTTTGGAAACTTTTGATCTGATCAAAACAGCCAGGAAAAACCTGAAGAAAATCACGCAGCCATGTCTGCTCATGCAATCGACCCATGACCACATCGTGACAAAAAACAGCATGGAAGACATCTATGCCAGAATCGCTTCAACATCAAAAAGGAAAAAATACATCCACAAAGCCTATCACACTTTCATTTCCGACATCAAAAACGAACACGTCTTTGTGGACATTCTTGATTTTCTTGAGGAAAATTAAAATTTTCGCGCATGAATATTGCCATTTTCACCAACAATTATCTGCCCAATCCTTTTGGGGTTTCGATGTCGATCGAAAGTTTCAGGAAGGAATTTGAAAAGCTCGGACACACTGTGTATGTTTTTGCGCCGGAATTTGAGGGATATGTGGATGAAAATCCCAACGTTTTTCGTTATCCATCGCTCGATTTCAGTTTCAAGGGAATCCATTTTCCTTTGGCGATTCCATTTTCCCACAAAATTGGTGGGATTTTGGAAAAATTGGAAATCGATGTGATCCATTCACAGCATCCCAATCTTCTTGGCTGGGAAGCTCGACGATGGGCCAAGAAAAAAAATGTGCCTTTGGTTTTCACTTGGCACACCTTGTATGACAAATATGCGCATTTTGCGCCCTTTGTTCCTGCCAGATGGGCCTCTTGGTGGGCAATCAGAAATGCGGTGAACTATGCCAACAAGGCTGACCAGATCATTGTGCCGACAAAATCAATAAAAAAAATAATCCAGAATTGGGGAGTGAGCAACAGCAATATTGAAGCTGTGGCCACCGGAGTGGAAGAAAGTTTTTTTCAAGGCGCCGACAGGATCGGAATGCGAAAACAATTGGGAATTGCCGATGGAGAAACCGTTCTGTTGTCGGTTTCCAGATTGACCAAGGAAAAAAATGTGGAATTTCTGGTCAGGGCGATTATCAAGATTTTGAAAAAAAATGAAAAAATAAAATTCGTTTTGGCTGGCAGCGGAAGCGAATTGGAAAAAATAAAGCAGCTGGTTTTTGAATCTGGACTTTCTGAAAGAGTCGTTTTTCCTGGAATCATGTCCAGAGATCTTGCAAAAAATCTGTATGCAGCGGGCGATGTTTTTGTGTATGCTTCAACTTCGGAAACACAAGGCATGATTTTGACAGAGGCGATGTGTCTTGGTCTTCCGATTGTGGCTGTGTCAGCCACAGGCTCCCAAGATTTGGTGGGCAACCACGTCACTGGAATTTTGGTGAAGGAAAACGAAGATGCCTTTGCGGAGGCTGCATTGAAATTGGCCAAGGATGAAAATTTGCGCCAACATTTTGGAAAAAATGCCAAAATGATCGCGCTGGAAAATTACACCAGTGAAATTTGTGCCAGGAAAATGCTAGCCATTTATCAAAAAACAATTGAAAGAAAGAAATGAAATTCATGGATGTAGTAATCTTTGTGTTTCTAAAAATTAAACGATAAAAGTTTGTGGGATTGTGATTTTCTTTGTGAAATTTATGACCCATGGACTTCAAAATTTGCTTATGACATATGAAGCAAAAAAATTCGATCATCTGATCGGGCTGGAAGGGTTTTCTGACAAATTGCTCACCAATCATTTCACTT
>JAQTLF010000013.1 GCA_028715015.1 Candidatus Moraniibacteriota bacterium
CGTTTTTGGTCGTTGCCATTTTTGGGATCGCCGACCGGGCAATCAAGAATCGTGTTGCCATATGCTTTGCGTTGTTTGAAATTCAAAAAAGAAAAATTCGACATCATTTACACCCAGTCTCCTTATGGCATGGGCATGGAAGCATTGCTGATGTCGCGCTTGTTAAGGATTCCACTGATTGGCACGAATCACACGCCCATCACCGAATTCACACGCTACATTCCGCTGAGCAATCCGCTTTTTGATTGGCTTGGTCTAAAATTCGTGGCTTGGTACTATAACCGTTGCAAGTTTGTGACTGCGCCCTATGCCGGAATTTTGGATGAAATGAATGCCTACGGTTTCAAAAGACAGTCTTCGGAACTTTCCAACCCGATCGATCTGCGAAATTTTTTTCCGCCAACTCCCGAAGAAAAAGATAATCTCAAAAACAAATTTTGTTTCACCGACAAAACAGTCCTATATGCCGGCAGGTTGGCACCGGAAAAACAAGTCGACGTTATAACTAAAGCCATGGCGGAAGTCAAAAAAGAAATTCCTTCTGCCATGTTGGCAATCACCGGCATTGGCAACGCGGAAAATGATCTCAAAAAACTTGCCAAAGAGCTTGGCATCGAAGACAGTGTAAAATTTTTTGGCAGAGTCGACGACCAGACACATGCCCAGACATATCAAGCCTCGGAACTTTTCGTGGTCATGAGCACGGCCGAAACGCAGTGCATATCCATGATGAAGGCCATGGCTACTGGTGTTCCCGTGATCGGAGCTGACGCCTGGGCCTTGCCCAACTATATCGGCAGAGATGAAAAAATCGGCTTGGTTGTTCCTCCTGGAGATGTCAAAACACTGGCTGAAAAAATAATTTCATTGTTGAATGATTCAGAAAAATCACAGCGTATGGGAAAAGCAGGTGTTGAATATGTGAAACAATTTTCCGCCCGCGGCGTGGCCGAAAAATGGCAGGAAATTTTTTTCAAGTATAAGAAAAATTAAAACGCAAATCTATGAAATTAAGCATAGTCATTCCTGCTTACAATGAAGAAAAATATTTAGGAAAATGTCTGAAAGCTGTTTTTGCGGAAATAGAGAAAACCACCCATGAAGTCGAGGTGATTGTTGTTGACAATGCCAGCACCGACAAAACAAGTGATGTTGCAAAAACTTTTCCCAAAGTAAAACTTGTTTATGAACCCAAAAAAGGTCTTTCACAGGCGCGTCATAGCGGCTATCTTGCATCAAACGGTGACATCATTGCCAATGTTGATTCTGATTCAACAATTCCGCCAGGATGGATTGAAAAAGTCTTTGCTGAATTTTCAAAAAATTCAAGATTGGTAGCCTTGAGCGGACCATACTATTATCCGGAAATGCCAAAACTCACAAACTTTTTTATCCATGTTTATTATGCAATTGGATTTTTGGGGCACATCATCAATCATCACTTTCTGAAAGTCGGTGCCATGCTTCAAGGAGGAAATTTTATTTTGCGCAGAACTGCTTTGGAAAAAATTGGGGGATATGACACCTCTATTGATTTTTATGGAGAGGATACTGATATCGCTGTGCGCATTCAAAAAGTTGGACTTGTGAAATTTGTTTTTGGCTTGAAAATGTACACTTCAAGCAGGCGTTTTCAAGGAGAGGGAATATTTCTCACCGGAATTCGATATGTCATAAATCATTTTTGGGTTATTATTTTCAAAAAGCCTTTTACCAAAAAATTCAAAGATATTAGAATTATTGAAAAAAGTAATTAGCCATGGATTGAAAAATATATACGTCTCCAGTGCATCCATATATCCATTAATGGATGTGTTTCTTACAACGTTTCCCACATGTATTCAAAAAACAGTTTGTGCATCTGGAAAATGTTTTTGTCTTCAATGATCACCGCGATTTTGTTTTCTTTTTCCAAGGTTTGATAAGAAACCTTGTTTGAATATATCTGCATACTTGTTTTGAAATGATAAAATTCTTTTTGAATAAATTTTACCTCAGTGTTTGTTCCCTTATGTCTTTCACTATAGCCAGAAAAATAAGCACGATTTTCTGGCGTGTCAGAAACAAGCACTTTCTTTTTAATATTAAGTTTCTTGCGTTTTTCAGCGTATTCCTCGTTTATTTCGCCCAAATCTTCGACAGCTTGCACATCAGCAAAAGTATATATTTCAGTGGTTGATTTCAAAGTGTCAAAAAGAGCCAGGCGGATGCCGTCTTCACCTTCCAAAAATTTCACTCCCGGCTTGTTGCTGCCCAAGTTGTATGACGAAACGATGTCAGGCAGGCTTTCAATGAATTCTCTTTTTTCTTTTTTTATTTTTCTTTCTTTCTCATCAAAAAATTCTTCAATTTTGGAAGGATGTTCGGCACGGAAACGGGCAACTTTGTTTTTGGTTTCGATTTTTTCCACAAGCTTAAGCCCCAACAGTTCTTCCAGGGCTTTATAGACCACGCCTCGAGCTAGCGTGGTGTTTTTGGCGATGTCTATGGCTTTGGACTCGCCGTTTTTTATCAGCCAATCAAGCGCTTCAGCTTGGATCTGCGTAAGCCCGGCATTGATCAATAATTGAGTATACATGTGGTTTTTTATTATATTTATATCCCAAGTATAGCAAACTTTTTTAATATTGTCAATATAAAAATGACAAAAAATAAACAAAAACAAGGCAAAATATTTCCTATAGTTAAGATAAAACTGACAATTTTTAAAATAATGCCTCAAAATCATTGACAATTCACCAATTCAGGTGTATACTTGCTTGTTAAGATGAATTATCCGAATGTCCAACGAATGACATACGAATCAAATCTTAACAAGTACCTTTATTAATAAACAAGATGTACAACTGCCGAAGTCGCAATGTCGACAATTCACTCTAAGTAGGCAAGGGGGATCGCTAACCAGATCCTAGCAAGCAGTAACCAAGTTGTAGGACTAAAAAGAGAGGGAGACAGTCCTACGGTAAGGTTCGTTACGTTTCTACATCTTCGCAATGAGTGAAGGTAGAAGTGTTCCCGAGAGAATCTTCTCAAAAAAGATAGGAACGCTTCTACTACATTCCTTACGAATCAAATCATGCAGCATATAACATGTAGCATATAACAAAATTCCAGGAGCAAGTTATTTACACAAAATCATATGAAACAATAGGCGAAGGATTCTGAGAGAGACCTGCCCAAGGCAGACAAGAATCCTTCGTCAACCCAAATTTTCTTTACGACTGTGTAAATGATTTATTGGCAAATGCTTTGCTCTTGGATAAAGTCTCTCTCATCCAAAAAAGTATCTGCCTATCATTTACGCAGTTGTGGAGGAAATTTTTTTATTAGTCCACAAAAGAAGTTCTTTGATTTAAAAACCATCTTTCAGCTTTGATTTCCCTTTGAATTTTTTTCAAAAAGTTTTATTGGGAAATCAAATAAAAGAAAGAAAGGAGGTGACAAATATGTCACCAAAAAGAGTAGAAGTTCTCGGCACATATGCCGGCGGACTTATGACACTGGTCGCGCTATTGTTATGCGGCCAGTGGACACTGGGAGCTGTGGTAACAGCGATGTTGCTGGCGGGCGCTCCTAGTGCTATTAAACTGTACCGGCAGTAAACCGGGATGCTGTGATGGACAGCTTGACGAGGGATCCCGATTTTATTGGGACGAGACTCGATCCATCACAAGGTTGTTGGAGAAGAATTTGGTCATTCTTCTCCACTCAATTGAAATTTCAAGAAATATTTTGAAGTTTCTGAGAGAGAAAGTTCTTTAAAAATTGAATATGAAAAGTTTGGCTGCTCTTTGAATTTTTTATGAATGAAAATTTTATTGAGCAGTCAAACTTCAAAAAGAAAAGACTCGCAAAGACACCGATCAGAAATGACGGACTACAGAGGCGAGTTGGAGGGTTTATGAAATTTCATAAAAGCCCGTTCTACGGGTACGGAAAAGAAATGTTTGTGAGCAACAAGGGCTTTTTTGTGGTAGCCCTTGTTGAATCAAAACACCATGGTGGTGGTCGTAACATGTGTTATGGCCCCACTGAATATGGAAAATTGGCCATGGAGCTGTTTTCCGAGCTTGTTGAGTCAGTGGAAGATGTGAGCACAGCCACTGAACTCATTAATGATGGTCTTAATGACAAAACAATCTGGGCAATGGAATTTCCAATTGCTAGGATGTTTGTTGTTGAATTAGGGCAAGTTGATGTTGAACTTGCCAGAGAAAGAGCTATGAGTGCTGGAATACCAGAATATGAATCTTATGGTTGGATTATTGACCATGAGATTTATATGAGGTATTGGAATAATGTGGGGGTGAGTACTGAAAAGTACACTCATCCATAGGGTTGTTTTTTTACTTGCGCCTGTCGTGGTTGACGGGCGCTTTTTTATGTAAAAATAAGCATATATGCTAAAATATAAAACATAAAAGACCATGCTTTCAATCCCGGTGGGGTATTGAAAGTTTAAAAATAGATGGCTAATTTGTGAAATATTGAAAAACAATGCTTGAAAAGTTGATAAAAAAAATTTATTCAAAATCAGGCGAACAAAAAGATCCAGTAAGGGCTGAAGATCATGAAAGCGTTCACGAACCAATAGAGCATCAATGGGTTGATGTGGTTTTTGATAATCTTAAAATAAAATCTCATGAAAAAGTTGGATATCGCGAGAAATTGTACGAGAGATTAAAAAACGAATCTCCGGAAAACAGACAGCAAATATTGGAACGCTTGAAGGAATTTTATATATTCTCCATGGAAGATTCCACAAAGCATTTTAAAAAACAGGACAATCTGGAGATGTTTAAAATTTTCAACGAATTTGTTTTTGAAAATGATGGAATTATAGGATGGATGGACTTTGCGTTCGCTTTTGAAGAAATGGCAAAGTTAAAAAAACTGAGTTCTGATTATTTGGAGCTAAAAGCTGGACTACTTATTGGTAAGCTAGAAAAAGATCCTTGCATCAATGAACTTAGAGGACCTTTTATTAAAAATGAGCTGTATGAAGTTGTTTTTATAATTGAAAATATAGAAGATGCATTAAGAATAGGAAAAACAAAAACAAAAGAGGAATTCGAGAAATTTTTGGAAAATACAATCAGTTTGTTGGATTATTGCTCTAGGGAAAGTGAGAATTATATGGTTAGAACTTTGGCAGAAAATTCCAAAAAAATTTTTCAAGATGCTCAAAGTCATGGGATTGCGGATTGCCATAATGATGGGGTACTTTCTTCTTCAATTCTTAATGCCAAAGCTGCCAAAAGAATGGAATTTAATTCGGCATATTTTTTTGAAAAATACGATATAGGAAAGCAATATTATTTAGCTAATGAGATTGCGCTTACAGAAGAAGACAAAAATAATAAACATGACGGCTTGCTTGGTAAATTTAAACATGATCAATTATTGTATATTTTTTTAAACAAGGAATTGAGAATGGGTTTCAAAAATGATCTTGGGATAGATTTTGACATTCTTGATAATCCAAGACAGCGTTATAAGTCTTATTTATACGTCACTGAATTTTTAAAAAGAGTAAGAGTAGACGAGATTGATTATTATAAAAAATTTTTCTCAGAAGGAGGCAGAGACGAGAAAATTAACAGACTAAAGACATTTTTCTCTTTAGAGACATTCAAGGATGATGGGGACAAAATTATTAATATCGGAAATAAGGAGAGCGGTAGTCCCGTAGTCTTTAAAAAAATATGTGAAATCATAGATATAACTGAAAAGGAGGTATCTGATTTAAGTTATGCATTTATTCAAAAGGAAAAATCTGTAGATGTTGCTGGTATAAGATTGGAACTTCTTCGAAAATCGCATGAAATAATAAAAAAATTCAGCGATGAACTTTCTGGCGAACAGGTGGATCAAGAAAAAATAGATACACTTCTGAATGACCTAGATAGGAGCAAAACAGAAATTATTTTTCTAGCTTCTGCTATACACTCATTCAAGAGTCGCGGGGAAAAAATTGACTTGGAAATGGTGCGCGAACTTGATTTTTCAGTGAAAGATTTTGGGCATGAATTTGATTTTAACGAGGAAGAAATGGTTAAACAGGAGATGCTTTATAATGCAGAGAGAAATTATAGGGGTGATCCACTTAAAAATGCAGCATTGAGTGGTCTTAAATCTGGGCTGAATGATCCTGAAAATAATAAATTTTATATTTTGCGTTTCCAAGGTAAAGTCGTTTCATTTTTGCGTTTTCAAAAAACTGGTGGAGATGAGCTATATTGGGGGTCGTTTAATACTGATACTGAAGTGTTGGGCTTAGGTATGGGCAATGAACTTATGAATCGCGCACTTTCTTTTGAAAATGAGAGACATGTTTTGATAGCAGCTGTTTCGCCGCGTATTCTTGTTGGAACAAATTATGTAGAGAAAAACAATCATGTTATTGATGGTTATGTTAAAAATTACCATGAAAGTGGCGAGCCATTGTTTATGATTCGTGCTAATAAAAAGAAAAATCCAGCCTATCAATATCGCAACGAGGGCAAAGAAATCAAGATTAGTGAGGAGGAAATCAAAAGACAAGTTTGGACCAATGAAAATCTGGACCATATCATCGGTAGCGAAACGATCGTGCTGGGATTTGATGTGAAAAATGATTTTGAAAAAATGAAAACCGCCATGAAAAGATTGTTGGTTGCCAAAGATGACAACGGAAACAATGTGGCAGGCGAGCCGATGGAAAACAAATATGTCGTCACTCGCTATTTCAGAGACAAAAATGAAACCGAAAAAGATGTTCGCTACTTCGTGTTTGAAAAAATATAAAAATATTTCAAAATTTTTCCACATCCATATATCCATTAATGGATGGGGGTGTGTTTTTATGATACTTCAAATTTGACGGCTTTTGTTTATAGTGATAAAATATCACTATAAACAATCAAACAGGTTTGTAAATTTGTGCCGATTAAACAAGTTTTTATATGGACAAAAATTCTTCATTGCAACATGCGCCGTTGGCGGACAGGATGCGACCTCGGAATCTGGAGGATTTTTTTGGGCAGCAGGAATTGATCGGGGAGTCTTCATTTTTGCGCCAAGCGATCAAGAACGACAATGTTCCTTCCATGATTTTGTGGGGGCCTCCAGGCTCTGGCAAAACAACTTTGGCGGAAATCATTGCCAGGCAAACCAAGGCTGAATTCATCAAAATAAGTGCGGTCACCAGCGGTATCAAGGAATTGCGAAAAACAATTTCCAAAGCGCAGGAAAATGAATGGCAAAAAAAGAAAACCATTTTGTTCGTGGATGAAATCCATCGTTGGAATAAAGCGCAGCAAGATGCGCTTTTGCCGCATGTGGAGCAGGGATTGCTCATTTTGATCGGTGCTACCACGGAAAATCCCAGCTTTGAAGTCAACTCCGCTCTTGTTTCACGCTCGCGTGTCTTTGTTCTGAACAAATTGGAAGTCGCCGATTTGGAAAAAATAATTGCAAACGCGCTTGCTGATGAAAACAGGGGATTGGGAAAAAAGAAAATCGAGATCACTCCAGAAATGATCAGGGAAATGGCGCTTTTGGCCAATGGCGACGCGCGCATGGCGCTCAACACTTTGGAAGCCGCATCAAACCAGAGCAAAATCATCACCCGGGAATTGCTGAGACAGATCATTCAAAAATCACATCTGTATTATGACAAAGGTGGCGAAGAACACTACAACATCATTTCAGCTTTGCACAAATCCATGCGAGGCGGAGATGCGGACGCGGCAGTATATTGGCTGGCCAGAATGTTGGAAGGCGGCGAGCAACCGACCTATGTGGCGCGCAGACTTTTGCGTTTTGCTTCGGAAGATATCGGTTTGGCCGACAATTTTGCATTGGTGTTGGCCAATAACGTTTTTGATGCTTGTCACAAATTGGGCATGCCGGAATGCAGCGTGCATCTTTCGCAGCTGGTTGTCTACATGGCCAAATCTTCCAAAAGTGTCAGCTCTTATTTCGCATACAACAAAGCCAAAAAAGACGTGGAAGAATATGGCAATCTTCCGGTTCCCATGCACATACGCAACGCGCCGACCAAACTGATGGAAAAATTGGGTTACGGCAAAGGCTACAAATATACGCCTGTCGAAGACAGTTCGCAGCAAGAATATTTCCCCAAAGAAATAAAAAATAGAAAATATTTATAGTTCGATTGACTTTTGTCCGATTTAGGCGTATAATGGGTATATCAGAATAGAAACAGCAAAACGGGTGAAAGCCCGTTTTTTGTTTTGATTTCTGACAAAATTGGCCTATCTAAGCCATTATTTGGAAACTAAGCTTTCAAATTTGGCACAGCTGGTCAAAAACATATGAAAAAACAAAGAAATAAAAAAAGAACAAAAAAGAGCACAATAAAGCCAAAAAAAATTGGGATTGGTTTTTTGACCCTGGGAAACATAAATCCGCAGCACGGACGCATTTTGACTTTGATTGTCTGCATAATTTTTGTGACAACCGCCATGACGATGCGTCAGGCAGTTGAAAAACATGATTTGCTGCCGGTGGCTGCCAAACCTTTTCAAACAGCAAAACCGACTGCTTTGGCTTCCCAGATAAAAACAATGGTGCAAGGCTATCCCATTGAACAAATGACTCCATATATCGTCAAGCAAGATCCCAAGACCGCCATGTTTTTGGTGGCCATCGCCAAAAAGGAAAGTGCTTGGGGCAAGCGTCATCCGGTTTTGAACGGAGAGGATTGCTACAACTATTGGGGATTCCGTTTGAAGTCGGAAAAGATGGGATCAGGCGGACACACTTGTTTTGATAGTCCTGAGCAGGCCGTTAATACGATCGCCCAGCGTATCGATGAGTTGGTCAAGGAAGAAAAAATCGACACGCCGAAAGAGATGGTCGTTTGGAAATGCGGTTATGGTTGTCAGGACAGAAAAAAGGATGCCAGTGAAATAAAATGGATAAAAGATGTTGATTATTATTACAATGAATTATTGAATTAAAAAATCATAAGACTTACGCATTTGCCCTCGACCAAACATCAAAGTTCATCATAAGCGGGTTTTTATGAAACAAAAACAATCTTTGGGCTGACCTCATCTGATGTTTGGCTCGGACAAATGCGTAAGTCATAAATCAAAAGAAAATAAGCAAAAACAAAAAATTTGGTGCGCGCGAACAATACGCGGCACCTTTTTTGTTTTTTTGTTTTGTGCTATGATGGAAAAACGTTGTGCAACAAAGTGGCAACGGACTAATAACTAACAACAACACAAATGCAAAACATCCAAGAGGTTTTCAATCACATTCGTGAGATGAAGAAAGAACAAAAAGATCTGCGTGACATGTATAAAGACGCATTGGTGCAGGCTGATGAATATGAAGAAATTGTGGAGGAAATCAAGACATTGCGAGAAAAGAAAAAGCAGATCGAAGAACGCATCCAGGTCCAATTGGGACGCGCCTATGAAAAATTGGAAGATCTGAAACACGAAGTGGAAACCGAAAAAGAAATGCTCAACGACATCGCACTTTCAACCTTGATGAAAGGGGAAACAGTCGTGGTCAAAGACGAATGGGACAATGAATATGAACCAAGTTGGAAAGTCGGTTTCAAAAAAGCCAATGGCGGAACAACCACAGGAGAATAGCTTCAAAGAAAACAAAAATTAAAACGCTCCTCGGGGCGTTTTAATTTTTGTTTATTATATCAGTATTAATCGGGTGTTTATAACTTTGTTGACGCCAAGATTGCGGCATGTTAGTTTGTGGTTGCTAAGGATTGGCGCATGCAGGAATGTCCTCGAATGAGGAAAACACTCGGTTGGAAATTGACCGGAGTGGAAAAATAAAAATCATTATCATTCGCGCGTCCAATCTGGCAATCAATGGCTGGTTTTTTTGTGTCCAAATTGCGGCACACAAGCCTTTAAAAATTTAACGATAACTATGTTTAAAAAATATAACAAAAAGACCCTCGCAATTTTTTCGGCTGTGTTGGCGCTTGTCAGCATTGCTGGCGCATACGGCCTGGTGAATTCAGGCATGAAATCAAAATTGGCATCTGCCAAAGAGGCGGAAGCCAAAAAAGCTGATGATATTTTACCAGTTGCGGAAAAGGAAGTGGCTGTTGCAACTGCTCAACAGGAAACTGAAAAAAGTTCGCCTTCAACCGCGATAATCGAAACAGCCAAGGCGGCAATTGAAACAGTGGCGCCTGCAGCCGTGCAGACAAGCGTTGAAAACAAATATCCTGTCCATCAGAACATTTCGACCACCTATTTTTGGGTTGGTGAAGAAGCTGATGCAGACAACAAGAACATTTCCAATTCTCCAAGTGCCTGGGATGAACAATGGGCCACACATTTTGGCGGAGTTGATGATCCCAAAAAGCGCAATGGATTTGTGGTGGCAAAATTTGTGCCAAAGGAAAATTCTTTCTATTTCGCTTTGCCATATAATGATTTCGATGAAAATGGAAATAGGAAAAAAGATGTCAATTCGGTAATTCCATGGGCAAGTTCCAAAAAATGGGGAGCGACTGAATCTATTGTGAAAAATCAATGGATCAAAATAACCAAAGGCGGAAAAACTGCCTATGCCCAATGGGAAGATGTCGGACCTTTCAAAGAAGATGACCAAGCGTATGTTTTCGGCTCGGCCAGACCAAAAAGCAAGACCAATGATAATGCAGGACTCGATGTTTCTCCAGCTGTAAAAGATTTTCTTGGTTTGGGGGATGTGGACAAGACTGATTGGCAGTTTGTTGATGCTCAACAAGTTCCTGACGGTCCTTGGAAAGGCACAATCACAAATTCGCAGATAAGTTGGACTTAGGAATTTTGTCCTGGGTATATTAAAAAAACTTTCCCCTATCAAGGGAAAGTTTTTTTGTTTGGCATGAGTAGTATAAAAACAGGGCATGTTTTTTGTTTAGGTTGCAAGTTTGGCAGATGTAAGAGTAATATTCAGCTATGGCACCGGAAATAACCCAAATTTTTTATGACAGCGCCAAACGCAGATGGCTTTATTCCAGAAGGATGATAGTGTCCTTGCTGGCTTTTTTGCTGGCTGTTTTCGGGGTTGCCATCGGCAGTGTGGTTGTGCGACCTCAATTGCCGCAAATAAATTTGCAACAACCTCAAACAAAATACAGGGGAGTGCCCAATGTGGCTTCAACAAGCAATCCGGCCATTCTTCAATCTCAAGTCCAAAATCAGCCTTTTGCATCAGTGAACAAAAATTCTGGCGTTCTTAATAACGCCAGCCAGAAAATGATAGGCTTTTATGTGAATTGGGATGACAACAGTCTGACTTCCTTGAAAGCCAACATAAATAATCTTGATGAATTGATGCCGGAATGGGTCCATCTTGCTGATGGCGCTGGCAACTTTGTGGTTGATGATCAGAATCGTCAAAATCTGGCCATGGATTTCATTGGGCAAAATCGTCCTACTTTGCCGATTGCTCCATTGATCAACAATTTCAGTCAGGAAAAACAAGATTGGGATGGGGAGATGTTGGCTGCCATGCTTTCAAATGCTGACTCCCGCACAGCCATGATTGATAATCTTAAAAAATATGTACAGCAAAATAGATTTGCCGGAATCAGTATTGATTTTGAAACAGTACCAGACAACCAGCAACAAAATTTGATTTTTTTCATGCAGGAATTGTACGGTGTGTTTCATCCGCTGGGGTTGGAAGTTTCTCAAAATGTGCCACTGGATGACAACTCTTTCGATTTGAAAACTCTTTCAAACAGTGTGGATTTTTTGATCTTGATGGCCTATGACGAACATTCGATATATGATTCTGCTGCAGGCCCGGTTTCTTCGCAAGGGTGGTTTTCAAAATTGGTCGCAAAGCAAATTGCCTTGGTGGGAGCTGACAAGATCGTGGTCGCTTTGGGTGGCTATGGCTATGATTGGATTGATGGCAAGCAAGCAGGTGATGAAGTCAGTTTCCAAGATGCGATCCGCATTGCCAAAGAATCCGAAGGAGTGGTGAGATTGGACAGTAAATCTCTCAATCCGACTTTCGATTATTATGATGACAATGATGTTTTGCGGCACGTTTGGTTTTTGGACGCCACTTCGACTTTCAATGAAATGGTCAGTGCCAGACAAGCAGGAGATATCCATGGTTATGCGCTTTGGCGCATCGGAAGTGAGGATCCGTCGCTTTGGAAAATTTTCAACAGCAAGAGCGTTTTGACTGCCGACACTGTCAAATCAATGGAAACCATCCAATATGGCTATGATGTCGGCTATGAAGGAAGCGGAGAAATTTTGCGGGTGACCTCGACTCCTACAATTGGCAAGCGCACCCTGACCTATGATGATAAAACAGGCTTGATTGTTGATGAAAATGTTGTCGACTTTCCTTCATCATATGTGATAACACGTTGGGGAGGCACTGATGCAAAAAAAATCGCCCTAACTTTCGATGACGGACCTGACAACAATTATACTCCGAAAATTTTGGATATCTTGAAAAAATATAATGCCAAAGCAACTTTTTTTGTGCTGGGTTCCAACGCCAATTCCAACAAATCATTGCTAAGCCGCATTGTGAATGAAGGCAATGAAGTCGGCAATCACACCTATACGCATCCCAACATCTCTTTGATTTCTGCTCAGCAATTTCGTTTGGAACTTGATGCCACGGAACGTTTGTTTGAGGGTGTGCTTGGGCGCAAGTCTTTGCTTTTTCGTCCGCCATATTCAGAGGACATCGAGCCGGCAACTCCTGACCAGGTGAAACCCTTGATAGACACCAAAGCTTTGGGATATTACACCGTGGGAATGCACATCGATCCCAATGATTGGGCTAAGCCTGGAGCTGACAAGATTGTTGATTTGGTTGTCAGCGGAGCCCAAAACAAAGATGGAAACGTGGTTTTGTTGCACGATGCTGGCGGCAACAGGACTCAGACGATCGAGGCTTTGCCAAAAATAATTGAGCAGCTTCAGTCCCAAGGTTTCCAATTTGTCACCGTTTCAGATTTGATGGGACTCAGTCGCGATGATGTCATGCCAAAAATTTCAGCCAAAGAACAATTCATTGCCAGCATCAATGGAACGGCTTTTGTAACTGTTTCATATTTCAACAATTTCATCTACGTAATGTTTATCCTAGGTATAGTCTTGGGATCAATGCGTTTTATTTTTATCGGAACATTGGCTGTTGTCCAATATTTCCATTCCCGTCATGGAAAATTCCACAAATTTTTGCCGAATCATGAGCCCAGTGTCGATGTGATCATCCCTGCTTATAATGAAGAAAAAGTCATCTGCAGAACAGTCCAACATATTTTGGATTCGACTTATAAAAATTTCAAAATAATCGTGGTGGATGACGGATCCGGTGATGGTACTTATCAAAAATTGTTGGACGAATTTGGAGAAAATCCGAAAGTTACGATTTATACCAAGGAAAATGGAGGAAAATCGCAGGCTTTGAATTTCGGCATCGGCATGTCAGCCAGCAATATCGTGGTGACTTTGGATGCTGACACTTTGTTTCATCCTGACACCATTGAAAAACTTGTCCGACGTTTTGTGGACAAGCGTGTGGCTGCGGTTGCCGGCAATGCTAAAGTTGGAAATCGCACCAACATTTTGACCAGATGGCAAGCTCTGGAATATATCACCAGCCAGAATCTTGATCGCCGCGCTTTTGAGATCATAAATTGCATCACTGTTGTGCCGGGAGCGGTTGGAGCATGGAGCAGAAGCGCTCTGCTTGAGGCTGGCGGCTTTTCCGACAGCACCTTGGCGGAAGATGCCGATCTGACCTTCAGCATTCTCAAGAGAGGACATCACATAGCCTATGATGATGAGGCCATCGGTTTGACTGAGGCTCCGGACATGGTGAAAAATTTCATCAAACAGCGTTTCCGTTGGATGTATGGAATGATGCAAGTGGCTTGGAAGCATCATGAAATTTTTTTGAGACCACGCTATGGAGCTTTGGGATTTTTTTCCATCCCGAACCTGATCGTGTTCCAAATATTTTTTCCGCTGGTCTCTCCTTTGATGGATCTGATGTTGATCGTTTCTATTTTTTGGACGCTCTGGCAAAAACAAAGTCACCAAGTTGATTTTTCCAACACGCACACCTTCAGACAAGTCATCATATACTACATATTTTTCACGGTCATCGATTTGTTGACAGCAGCTGTCCCATTTTTGCTTGAACGCAAAGAGGATTGGAAACTTTTGTTCTGGATGCCACTTCAAAGATTTTTCTACCGACAACTCATGTATTATGTGGCCATCAAGGCCGTGGCAACAGCCATCAAAGGGAAAATCGTGGGATGGGGAAAATTTGAAAGAACAAACACTGTTGATGAGAGTGTTGCTTAGAGCCTGTTCAAATTCTCAACGCTAATATAAAATAAAAAATACAGCTTCTCTGCTGAAATGTTAATGCTGATAGAATAAAATTATGACTTACGCGTTTGTCCGAGCCAAACATCAGGTGAGATCAGCCCAAAGATTATTTTTGTTTCATAAAAACCCGTGTATGATGAACTTTGATGTTTGGTGAGGGCAAATGCGTAAGTTCTAAAAATAATGAAAAATAATTTTTGGAAAAAACTGGCGGCCAAGAAAACACCCGCCCGCAACGCTTTGCGTAGCAATGCGGGCAGGCCTTTTTTTGTTTTGGCGCCGATGGCGGATGTGACTGATTTTGCGCAAAGGCAGATGCTGGTCAAATATGGCAAACCCGATGTTTTGTATACGGAATTTGTCAGCGCCGATGGCTTGGCCAATGCCAAAGGGCGAGAGGTTTTGATCAAAGATTTCCGTTATGGCAAAAATGAACATCCGATCGTGGCTCAAATTTTCGGTTCCAAACCGGAAAACATCAAAAAAGCCGCTGCCCTGGTGGCCGAACTTGGTTTTGATGGGGTGGACATCAACATGGGATGCCCCGACAAGGCCGTGATCAAGCAGGGAGCAGGTTCAGCTTTGATCAAAAATCCGAAACTGGCCAGGGAAATCATTCGCGCTGCCAAAGAAGGTGCAGGTGATATGCCTGTTTCAGTGAAGACGCGAATCGGTTTTTCCAAAAATGAAATTGCAACATGGCTGCCGGAAATTTTGGCGGAAAAACCTGCCGCCCTCATCGTGCATCTTCGCAGCAAAAAAGAAATGTCTGAAGTGGCAGCTCATTGGGAATTGGCAGCGCAGGTTACCAAATTGGCAAAGGAAAACGACGTTGTCATTGTTGGCAATGGCGATGTGCAAAATTTGGAAGACGGAACCTTGAAAGCCCAGCAATCAGGCATGGATGGCATCATGATCGGTCGTGGCATATTTGGAAATCCTTGGATTTTCAATCCTGAAACAAAAATTGAAAATTTGAGTTTGAAAAAAAGATTCGCTGTCATGATCGAACATGCCAAACTTTTTGAAAAAGAACTTGCCGACAAAAACATCAAAGGCTTCCATGTGATGAAAAAGCATTTCAAAGCCTATGTCAGCGGTTTTGATGGAGCCAAAGAGCTGCGCGCCAAGCTGATGGAGGCGGAGAATGTCGGTGAAGTTAAGGAAATAGTTAAAAAGTATTTTGAAAGTGTGAAATAATTATCTGAAACTAATAGAGAAGTCATCAGTAATCAGTCATTATTGTTGTGACTGCTGGATTTCGATGACTAATGACTGTTGACTGATTACCAAAACGTAGGTGTGTGATTATGTTATACTGAATGTGTAATTATAAATAATAAACAGTAATTTTAATTTTATGCGCATCATTCTTCATTGGTTTTTGCGGGCATTGGCAATCATGATCACGGCCTATTTGCTGCCGGGAATCGCTTTAAAAAGTTTTTTTGTGGCTTTGGTAGTGGCGGTGGTGTTGGGAATCTTCAACACAGTATTGAAACCGATACTGATCGTTTTGACTTTGCCGATAACAATTCTGACTCTCGGTCTTTTCACTTTGGTCATCAATGCCGGGCTTATCATGCTGACGGCCAAAGTTGTTGATGGTTTCCAGGTGCAAAATTTTTGGTGGGCGCTTTTGTTCAGTCTGATTCTTTCTTTGGTTAACGCAATCTTGCATGCGCTTGAACCCAGCAAAAATCATCATTCTGCGAATGAAGAGTAGGCATTTTGCCTACGCACTTCGCAATGTGCAAAAATAAAACAAAAAACAAGCATGCATGCTTGTTTTTTTTGATGACTGATGACTGATGACTAATGACTTTAATATTATTTCTCTTCGTCCAATTTGTTCAAGATTTCTTTGACAACTTGAAGTTGATCCCAATTGTGAATCGAGATGGGAATGGCATTTTTGTTGATCTTTTTGGCTTTGGTGAGAATCTTTTTCAAATCTTTTTCGCTGACAGTGTCAGAGCGGGAAACAAAAATATATTCAGGCTTCTCCAAAAGTTCAGGATTGAAGGCTTTCAGTTCTTCCCTGATTGTTTTGTAGTCGGCAACGATGTTCTCACTGTCGGCAGCCAAAAAATGAAAAATAATTTTGGTGCGTTCGACATGTTTCAAAAATTTTATTCCCAAACCTTTGCCTTCAGAAGCACCCTCGATCAATCCTGGAATGTCAGCCAAAATCAGGCCATAATAAACTCCAAGATTAGGTTCGAGTGTGGTGAATTGATAGTTGGCAACTTTGACATTGGCATTGGTGAGTTCATTGAGTAGTGATGATTTTCCCAAATTGGGAAGTCCCACAAAACCGATGTCGGCAATCATTTTCAATTCCAAACGCAATTCAAATTCTTGTCCGGGTTTGCCTTCTTCGAATTCTTTCGGTGTGGTGTTTTTGGAGCCGCGAAATTGAAAATTTCCTCGTCCTCCTCGTCCTCCTTTGGCAATCAGAATTTCCTGCCCAACTTTGGTTATTTCCTGGTCTTCGCCAGTTGTCAGGTTGTGGATCACTGTTCCAACTGGAATTTTGATTCTTTCATCTTTAGCATCCGGTCCATCGCAAAACTGACCTTTTCCTTCGCGGCCATTTTCTGCGTTGACTTGTTTTCTGAAACGAAATTGGTTGAGCGCATTAAGATCCGACACGCCGACAAAAATGACACTGCCGCCTTTTCCGCCACTGCCTCCAGCCGGCCCGAGGCTCATCAGGTTCTTGTTGAAAGCCACGCAGCCTTTCCCTCCATTTCCGGCAGACACTTCAATTTTAATATCATCAATTAACATAGTTTTTTTCAATAATATTCTCTCCTTAGATAAGGAGAGATACCCGTAGGGCAGAGAGGTCTGAGCATTGTTAGTTTTTTAGTTACATCCAATGAAAATACAGAATAACACACAAGTTTAAAAAAAGGAAGAGGCAGTCTTGCTATTTGTGATAGCATGTGTCATTATGATTTGTAAATTCGTAGCAAGCTAAATATGAATAATGGTGTTATGTCCGCCCAAGGCGGATCCGCCTTGGGCGGAAAAAAATTGATTGAGGAACAATTTGATGTGGTGGTGATTGGTGCCGGTCCGGCTGGGATGATGGCGGCTGTTCGTGCTGCGCAAAAAGGGGCAAGAGTGGCCTTGGTGGACAAGAAGGAAGAGCCTGGCAAGAAGCTGTTGATGGCTGGCAACGGGCGTTGCAACATTACACAAGATGAAAACAATATCGTGGAACTTTCCAAACTATACAAAAATGGTAGGTTTTTGCTTTCTGCTTTCGGTGCGTTCCGTCCAGGCAGCGCGCGTGAATTTTTTGAAAACAATGGCGTGCCCACAAAAGTTGAAAAAAATGGACGCGTTTTTCCAGTCAGTGACAAAGGCGAAGACGTGCTCAAGGCGCTCATGAATGTGCTCAAAGAAAACAACATCACTTTTTTATACAAATCCCATGTGGTGGATTTTGTGGTTGAAGAAAGCAAAATCACCAAAATAAAACTCAAAAAACGTGAGCTTTTCCCCAAAAATGTCATTTTCACCACTGGCGGAAAATCCTATCCAGCCACCGGTTCAATGGGGGATGGCTATGAATGGGCAAAAAACTTGGGACACAAAATCATTGAAACTGTGCCTGCTTTGGTTCCGATAAAAATAAAAGAGGATTGGGCTGGCGAACTTCAAGGAGTGAGTGCCGGATCGGTTTCGATTGCTGTTTATCAAAATGGAAAAAAGAAATTTTCAGACAGCGGCGACTTGATGTTTGCACACTATGGACTGAGCGGTCCCTTGGCTCTCAATATGAGCCGAGGAGTTGGAAAATTGATGTCGCAAAGTGAAAATGAGATCAAACTCACTTTGGATTTGAAGCCATATCTGAGTCTGGAACAATTGGATGACATCGTGCGCGTTGATTTTGAAAGAAACGCTGACAAAAAATTGGCTAATTGTTTGACCGATGTTTTTTCTCCAAAACTTTTGGATTTCATGCTGAGATATTCCGGTCTTGATCTGGAAAAACATGCGGCCAAAATAAGCAGAAAAGAAAGGTTTCATTTGGTAAATCTTTTCAAGCATTTGGAAATGAGTTTTGATGGATTGTTCGGATTTGAAAAGGCCATGGTGACAAGTGGGGGAATTTCCACCAAAGAAATAGATTCCCGCACCATGCGATCGAAAATTGTCGACAATCTTTATTTTGCTGGTGAAATCATCGACGTCGATGGTCCGACTGGCGGATACAACCTGCAGCTCTGCTGGTCAACCGGATTTCTTGCCGGCGAATCCGCAGCGAAAAATCTTTAATTCTGATTTGTTTGTGATTCGCATCTTGAATTTTTTCTCTGCACTGCTCGTTGCTGTGGCAAGCGCTTTGCTCTTCGCTAAAATTTTTACTGCACCTCTCGGGTCGTCTCGCAAAAATTTCTTAACGCTCATCACTTGCGCTTTGCCGACGCACTTCGCAATGTGCAAAATAAAAATTCAAGACGCTAATCCTCACTTAGAATAAAAATTTCAAAAAAGCGTATTAAGGTGTATGAAAAAGAAATCATATATCTTTTTATTTTTTCTTGTTGTGATATTGATTATCGCAGGTTTTTTTGTGATCAACAAAGCTCAAGCACCTCAAGTTAACACACAAAACAAGACAGTCAACACACAAAACACAGCAAATAACAATCAACCTGTCTTGTCGACAGATGTGCAAAATGCAAAACCGTCAACAGTTGATCCGATTGAAAACGCGCTTTCCAGAATCACCAAAAAACCTTTTGGCACATACATAACCCCCAAAACTTCGCCAGTCCAACCCGAAAGATTTCAGGGCTACCACACCGCTGTCGATTTGGAAACTTTTCCCAATGAGCAAAACATTGATGTTCCCGTGAAGGCGTTTTGTGATGGAAAATTGTTGTCAGCCAGAACGGCCAGCGGCTATGGTGGAGTGGCGGTTCAGTCTTGCAATCTTGATGGGCAAGCAGTGACGGTTGTCTATGGGCACATCAGACTTTCAAGTGTGACAGCCAAAGTCGGCGACCAATTGAATACCGGAGATTTTTTGGCAAATCTGGGAACAAGATTCAGCAGCCAGACTGACGGCGAAAGAAAACATTTGCATCTGGGAATCCATCTTGGCACTGGTATAAACATTTTGGGATATGTGCCAAACAAAAACCAACTTAGTGGCTGGCTAGACCCTGTGAAATATTTGAATTAAATTTTTAAAAAGTCTAAAGGCTAAGGTCTAAATACTAAATCAAATCTAAAGTAAAAAAAGTATAAATGGAATGCATTTAAATTTGAACTTTAGAATTTAAATTTTAGAATTTTAAACTGAATTAGACTTTAATATTTAGACTTTAGACTTCCAAAAGTGTCAATCAAACAGGCTTTGTTTTGCAGGAAGCTTCAATTGACATCCAGTCTCGGATAGTGTATACTGGTCTTAATTGTAAGTGTCTTACTGGTTTTGCCTTTGTGGTTAAAATTAAGAGAGGAGGTCGCCTTACAAGCGTAATAAGTTCACAAAAGCAAAACTATGGCAACAAAACTTTATGTAGGCGGACTTCCATATGCAACTACGGAAGATGCACTACGAGACCTTTTTGCTCAAGCAGGATCTGTTACCTCAGCAACAATCATCATGGATAAAATGACTGGTCGTTCAAAAGGTTTCGGATTTGTTGAAATGTCTTCTGATTCAGAAGCACAAGCAGCAATTGAAATGTTTGACAAAAAAGACTACGAAGGACGCAGTTTGACTGTAAATGAAGCTCGACCAATGGAAGCTCGTCCACCGCGACGTGATTACGATGGTGGTAACCGAGGTGGTTACGGAAGCCGAAACAATTACTAGTAATAGTATTTGGTCACAACAAAAAACACTCCGTTTGCGCGGAGTGTTTTTTTGTGCTATACTATATATATTAAAAGATGGGTGAAAAACCCATCCTTTTGCGTTTTTTGGCCACACATAAGCTAATTTCAGCAATATGACGGAAAAATTTTTTTCAAAAAGAGATGTGGGATTTAAGGCTAGCAATAGCGCTGTGCTTGGCGTCCTAAGGCAAGACAGAAAAATTGGCTATGTTTTGGGATCTGCGAGAAAAAGTGAAGTCGTCCATGGTTTTTTGAAAAAAAATATGGCTGGGCAAAGCGGCGTCACGGAAAAAGTTTTACAAGACACTATTTCAGATATGAAAAATTCCAACCATTTCAGCAGCAATGATCAACGGATGATAAAACATTTGGGAAGCGGTCATCCTTTGGGAAATTTTTTGCATAAAATGAGAAAACAAGAAAATGGCCTTGTAACCAAGCCGGTTGTCGACAGGCAGAAAACATATGATGAAATCATGGGCAAACGAAAAAGCATTGTTCAATCTGCACCTATTGAAAAAATACATCAAAATTTTCCAGCAATCAATAGATTAAGTCCGACTCATTTCAGTGCCAGTGATAATAATGTAAACAAAGCTCAAGCAGCAGGGTTGTTTGTAAAAGCCGAAAACAAAGACGATTCTGTCAGGGAATCAATAAGAAGAATTCAAAATGAATAATGGATAAACAAGACAATAAAAATTGGACAATCGTCTGGAAATCTGCTATAATTGATTTAGCAATTTGAAAAGGCGGGTGTGTGGCACCCGTCTTTTTTGTTTTTCATAATCAATAAAATAAAAAATTATGAGAGCAGCATTTGAAGCGGCATCAAAAGCCTATGAAACAGTCAAAAAGTCAGTGCAAGAAAAATGGGAAGGTTTCAAGAAAAAATTTGAAGGAACAAAAACAGAAGCTTCACAGGAAGCAATGAATGCAAGAACTCCTGATGACTTGATAGCACTTGGAAAAAAACTTCAAGCGCAAGGCGAAGCATTAAAAGCAGAAGAGGAAAGTGTAAAAATTGAGGAGGCAGGAGAAGATGAAAAGCACCAAGCTGAAGAAATGGAAATGAAAGGTGCAGCTGAAGACGAGGCAATTAAAATGAACAAAGAATTTGACGCAAACAAAGCAGCCGAGGAAGAAGCAAAAAGAAAAGCTGAAATCGCAGAACAATACAGGATTGCTGCGGAACAAGAAGCTTCCAAACTTGCCGAAATTAGGGCTAAAATAAGTGGAAAGGAAGAAAGAGATGAAATTCTAGGCACCGCACTTTCTAGGGCAATACATGTGGGTGAAAGAAAGAAAGCAGAAGAACAAGGCGTGGAAAAAACTGAATTTGAAAAAATAGTGGAGCAATCAAGAAAATTTAACGAACTTAGTGATGGAGAAAAAGCAGAGTTACGCGAAAAAATTGCTGGACTTAATGGTGGAGAAAAAGCTGAACCTCAACAAATAGATGCTGTTGCATTGAACAATAAAATTGTTAATATAAGAGGTGAAAAAGCTAGAACTGAAGCGATTGCTAATTTGTCGGAGGAAGAAATATCTGCAGTAGCAAAAAATATAGCAAGTAGTGACTGGGAGCATACTTTGAGTTTCTTAAATAACTTTCAAAATAAAGCTGAAATTGTTTCATCTCCTGAAATGACAAATAAATTCAAAGAAATGTTATCATCTGGTCGCATTCATTTGTATGATGTTGATAGAATACAGGGCTTACCTGGAATTTCTAAAGATATATTTAGCGATGCTGCTGTAAAAAAAGGTGTAAAAAATAGTATCAAATCATTTGTTTCATATCAAAATGGCAAAGAATGGCCACACGTTTCGGACTCAATAAATCGTGTCGTTGAAGGAACTGGTATGGAGACTCAAGACATTCGTGATATTGCAGAGGAAATAAAGACAAATAGTGATGTGTTTGGATTATTTGTGCAACAGTTCGGAGTTAAAAGACTTTATCCTGAAGTTGGATAGAAGAGTAATCAAAAAAATAAGAATTTCGGACAATCCAAATAATTTTTCAAATAAGACTATCAATTGCTCTTTTGATTAGAGTGCGCTAGGATAAGCCATATGCAAACAATAAAATCAGCACAATTTGTAAAAGGAGTTGTCGGGACAGATCCGATTTTGAAAGATGGGTTGCCCCAGATTGCTTTTGTGGGGCGTTCAAACGTGGGAAAGTCCAGCGTGATCAATGCTCTGACAGGAACCAAAGGCTTGGCGATTTCTTCGTCAACTCCAGGGCGAACTTTGCAACTCAATTTTTTTCTGATCAACGAATCGGCCTATTTTGTCGATCTCCCAGGCTATGGCTATGCCAGGGCTTCTTTGGCGCAGGCGGAAAAAATGCGCAAGATGATCATGTGGTATTTGGAGCATAATGAGCACAAACCATCCAAGGTTGTTTTGATCATTGATGGAAACGTCGGTCCCAAGAAATTCGACCTGGAAATGATGGAACTTTTGAGTGAAAATGGCTATGAAGTCATCGTGTTGGCCAACAAGATGGACAAGGTAAAAGCCAGCGAATTGGTGAAAAAACAGCGCGCCATCAAGGAAATGTTGGACACGGAAAACATTGTGTATTTTTCCACCAAAACCAAAAAAGGCAAAGATGAACTTTTGGACAAGATCTTTGCGCTGTAGCATCACAAAAAAGACAGCTTGATTTTGGCGGCGGGGTTGACAATTTGTCCCTTTGTTGCTATATTTATATGGCTTTGGAAGTTTTACTGCCTAGCGGCAGTTTTTTATTTTTTAGCGAAGTCGAGAGAAATGAAAGTACTCTTTCAATTTCCGAGCGAGCGACGAAAATATATTTTATATTTTTTATCTGTAAAATTATAGAGTTAGCTGGTTCATAACGCATTTAGCTTTACGAACTTTAAGAACTTTATAACTTTACAAACTATAATCATGGAAATTAGAAACATTGCAATCATCGCCCATGTGGATCATGGCAAAACGACTTTGACTGACGCGATCATGCGCCAGACTGGTATGGTGGAAGAAGGAGTGAGCATGGACAACAACGCCCTTGAACAGGAGCGCGGAATCACCATCTATGCCAAAAACACTTCCATTTTTTATCGTGACACGAAAATCAACATCGTGGACACTCCTGGTCATGCAGACTTCGGATCAGAAGTGGAACGTGTGCTGCGCTCAATCGACAGCGTGCTTTTGATTGTGGATGCACAGGAAGGACCGATGCCGCAGACGAGATTCGTTTTGAAAAAATCTTTGGAATTGGGACTCAAACCGATCGTGGTCATCAACAAAATTGACAAACCGGCTGCTGATCCTGACATGGTGCAGGAACAAGTCTATGAACTTTTCATGGATCTTGGCGCAACTGACGAACAACTTGATTTCACCACCATGTATGCCATCGGACGAGAGGGAATTGCCAAAGAGCATCTGACAGACGAGTCCAAGGATTTGGAACCGTTGTTGGACATGATTTTGCTCAAGGTGAAACCTGCCCAAGCTGATGCGTCGGCTCCTCTTCGCATGCAGCCATTCAATCTCGGATATGACAATTTCCTTGGACGTTTGGCGGTTGGTCGCATCCATGAAGGAACGATCAAGATGGGCGGAACATATGTTTTGAAAAAAACTGACGGCACCACTGAAAAATCCCGTGTGACCAAACTGTATTCTTTCAAAGGAACAGTGCGCGATGAAGTCCAGGAAGCCTATGCTGGAGATATTGTGATGGTGGCTGGTTTCCCCAAGATTGATATTGGAGAAACAATTTGCGAAAGTGAAAGTCAGGAATCTTTGCCGGCAATCAACATTGATGAACCAACAATTTCCTTGAGATTTTTGGTCAATGATTCTCCATTTGCAGGACGCGAAGGAAAATTTGTTACCAACAAACAGATCAGAGAAAGATTGGAAAAAGAATTGGAAGTAAACGTGGGACTTAAGATTGATTTTTCAACTGCGGAATATTACACAGTTTTTGGACGCGGAGAACTTCACATCGCGGTTCTTTTGGAGAACATGCGTCGCGAAGGATATGAAATGCAAGTTTCACAACCTCACGTTATCATCAAGGATGTTGACGGTGTGAAAAGCGAACCTTTCGAAGAAGTTACTGTCGATGTGCCAAGCGAATTGGCTGGAACAATCATTGAAACTTTGGGCAAAAGAAAAGGAATCATGACAGACATGCAAATCCATGGATCACAAACCAGACTTTTGTTTGAAGCGCCGACTCGTGGAATGCTGGGATATCGCGGACAGTTCGTGGTGGACACTAAAGGAGAGGGAATCATGTCTTCACGCGTGCTTGGATTCAAACCGCACGTGGGCGAAATCAAACGTCGCGAAGTTGGATCAATGATTTCCAATGGAACCGGAAAAGCTTTGGGATTTTCTTTGGCCAATCTGCAAGAACGCGGTGTGCTATATATCAATGCTGCAACTGAAGTATACGAAGGACAAGTTATTGGAAACGTCACCAAGGGTGATGAAATGACCGTCAATCCTTTGAAAGGAAAACAACTCACCAACATGCGTTCATCTGGAACCGATGATGCGATCCATTTGGTGCCCCCTTTCATTCTTTCAATCGAACGTGGTTTGGAAATCATCAACGACGACGAATATCTCGAAGTCACGCCTTTGTCAGTCAGACTCCGCAAACAATTCTTGAAAGAAACTGACCGTGTAAAAGCTGGAAGAAAGAAACAATAAAACAGCTTTTCAGACATTAGTTTGCTAGCTTTTTAGCAAAACATAAAAATCCCGATTAAGTTCGGGATTTTTTTTGTTGTTTTGTTGAAATATTTGCCTAAAATTAGACAATGTTTCAGTTATCCGGAATTTCCGGATAGCTAAAAAGAGTGCAATAGAAGTGTTTCTTGCGATTAGCTTGAAAAATTTCTTAAACTCAAGCGCATAAAGTGACCAATTTGTTATGCAAATTTTTTTTTGGAAAATTAAAGAGCCCCGAGAGACGATTTCTCGGGGCTCAATGCGTGGGTCGCCACCAGGAGAGGGTTAGCTGCTGGCCATCGTGGCGGTGGCGTAGCTTCCTCCAGTTTTCATGTCATCGGCCGACGTATGGAGGTAGGCGGAAATGATGATAAAGCCGAATTCATTTTCGGCACTCCTCAGTGGGTCACCCCCTTTATCGGTGATGGCGGCCATGGCGATGGGTGGTTTGCCTCTGCCATCGGGCCACAAAGCGATCGAAGCGTTTTTGTCGCCGGCAATGATTAGTCGTGGCGCGAATGCTTCAATGGGGTCAATCTTGAGAATCATGATGCCGGCCGTGGGCATTTTTTGTGCGACGACGATCTGGAGATCAGTGCCGTCACGGGCTTGTTGTTGTTCGGCGAAGGCAATGGCTACGCTGGTTGCCATGGCCGCCGAAACAGTGAAAATAACAAGAACTTTCTTCATGTCTGCCTCCTTCACATTGTGGTGGGGGTAAAAGACATAAGCGACAATCCTGAATTATCCTCCTTTTGTCCACTTGGGCTGGATCAAGGCCTTTGTGAATTATTGTAAAACAACTGATTAAAGAAATTGTATAGCATTAAATTGTTTTATGCAATAGTGCGCATTGTTATTTCAAAAACAAAAAATCCGCCAAAAAGGCGGATTTTTGTTTACCCTAAAGAACTAATTTTCTAAAACATCTGCTTTCCAATTTGTTAATTGCAAGAGTGCTTTTGTTTTGTTTCAATGCGTTGCATCGGCGTCACTTTTTTGGGACACGAAAAAATAATACGCATGGTTCAAAAAGTTTCTTTCATTTTGCAAAAAGGAAATTTGTTGCAAGGCAATTTTTATTTCAACGGTGTTGGCAGGGAAATGTCACGAATGGTTTTGGCTGTCAAAGTCGTGCCTGAAATTGTGCCAGCCACCCTGATTTTGTTTCCGGTCTGGATGTCTGAAAAAGCTATTGCTTTCCAAGAGCGGTTCAAAAGGCGTGTGTCTGAGGCGATGTTTATGGTGAATGTTTTTGCGCCCCTGGTCACTGTCAGGGAATTGTCACCAATTGAGCTGACTGCGCCAACCACCAAGCGATGGCCGACAATGTTTTTTTCAAGGCTGGCTTTTCTGGTGCGCACGATGCGTTCCTGATGGGAGCGCTGGATGCGTCCATTGGTGCCCATGTTGGCGCTGGCTTCAAGTGTGAAGCCGGAAGCTCCGATTGCCAGTGCTAGACCTGAAATTGCTAAAGCGTTTCGTACATTTTTCTTCATTGTTTTTTGTTTTAAAATATTAATGCACACAACGACTGATACGCAGGTCGCATAATTTTAATTCAAAATTTCAGGCAGCACCGACAGTTGATTTTTGGAAAGAAATTGGCTATACTTTGAATGTCTTGAAGGTGATTAAAAAGCTTAACAAAAGTGTTTTTATGGATTATCAAAAATATGTCCAACTGGCGGTTGATTTTTGGAAAAAGCTTGACTTCGCGAAGCGTTTTTTGATTGTTGCAAGCATTCTTGTTCTTGTCGGTGTGGCTGTTTTTCTTTTGAATCCTGCCAAAAAATTGCTGGAAATGCGCAATTCCCAACGGCGCTCCGATGTGGTTAACATTCTGAATGCGGTCTATCAATACAGGATCGACAATGGCGGAGCATTGCCAGCCAACATTAGTTCCGCTGCGAACATGATTTGCTCAAAAAAGGCTTCAAGTTGCGAAGGATTGGTAGATTTGTCTCAAGTTCTGGTGACTGAAAAGAAAATTCTTTCCGAGGTTCCATCTGATCCAAGAGAAAGTGAGCCAAACATTTCAGGCTATCAGATCTTTTTGTCATCTAATGGCCGGATCAATGTGACAGCTCCCTTGGCTGAAAACAACGCCGTGATAAGTCTTAGCAAATAATCATATAATCATATAATCATATAATCATTTAAACACCTAAACACTTAAACACCTAAACATTTAAACACCTAAAAACCTAAAAACCTAAACACCTAAATAAAATGCGGCATTTATCATAAATAGCAAACACCTTAAGAGTTAGCTGTATGTTTGTATGTTTGTATGTTTGAATGTTAGTATGTTTGCATGACCATGTTGGATCCAAATTTTCAAAATCACTTCAGGGATTTCGGTTTTATTATAAACTCGATCAAGGGAGGTTCTTATTTGGGAATCTTCTTGTTGTCGATGCTTGTCAGCTATGTGGTTCCGCTGCCTGAAGTGGTGCTGCTTTTATTGGTGGGGTTCGTGGCCAAGATTTCCGGCGTCAATTTGTGGTTGGCGGTGGGTGCAAGTTTGGCGGGAAGCATTGTGGGGGACAATATTCTTTACAGATTGAGTTTTTTTGGCAACAAATATGTCGAACGTTTCAATCGCAAGATGCGGGCGCACAAATTGATCCAATATGAGCACTTGGTTGAAAACAACATTGGAAAAACAATTTTCTTTTTGAGATTCATCACCGGCATAAGATTTTTTGGTCCTTTGATTTCCGGCACCTTGGGAGTTTCTTGGAAGAAATTTTTTGCCTACAATTTGATTGCCACAGCTTTGCACAGCATTTTCTTCATATTGCTGGGATTTTATTCCCATCGCAAAATTTTCGTGCTCATCACGGAGGTTGAGATTTTCCGCAACATCCTTTTGTTTTCTTCGGTTTTCATTGTCGGAATTTTGGTCAGAGTCTTCTCAAAAACGCGGCAAACAAAAACAGCCCAATAAAATGGCTGTTTTTTTTCGATGTTTTTGCTAGAAATGTTTTTTTATTCTCACGAAATCATTGGCAAGTTCTGGATGGCAAACGATTTCAATAGTTCCTTCTGGCGGATTGTCCAAAAATTTGTCGACGTTTTTGATCCAATCAAGACTGATTAGCGATCCAGTTGAAACGCAGCCGCTCTGGGAAAAAGTTTTCAAGTTTATTTTTCTGAGATAGTGCATGATGTGGGAAACCATGTTGTGA
>JAQTLF010000014.1:0-18488 GCA_028715015.1 Candidatus Moraniibacteriota bacterium
TCTCCTTGTAATAATCTTGTTGAAAAAGTATACAGGGATGGATATAACGGCACCGATCTTTTTGCAACATATGACCACAATGCCATGGGTCGTGGATGTTTTGGATATGAAGTGTGGATGCCCGACGCCTATGGCGTTCCTGGTGGTTCACAATATTGTCCGGCTGGATGGGCTCCGCAACTTTCTCTTGTTGGTGAATCTTGCTTTTATCAATCTTCTTGTTCAGGGGGCACATATGAATGCTACAATGATGAGTCCGGAAACCATTGTTACTGGACTGGTTGGAGTGATCACACTGAGCTTATCCACAACAGACAGCAATGCAAACAAGTGCAGTCATTGGGTGCTTGCAATCCAGGCGACACACTTTCGCCTGACAAAAAAACTTGTTCCTATCCTGCGCCAGCTCCGACATGGTCATGTTCAAATGTTTGCTCAAATTTGTATAACAACACTCAGGCAGCTTTCACTTCAACAAATTCATCTTGCACAGCTCCGACAGGCCCTGTGTCGTATTCCCTTAATTGCAACTGCGGAACAGACCCATCCAAAACAGATCTGGCTTCAATCGATTCCTCCTCTTGCACAGCTTGCACAGCTTCTAATGATCAATCAAATGGAATATGCGGGGTAGCAAATGGACAATCTTTTTCTACTGTTCCATCATCACCAGCTCTTTGTTCTGTTGGATTAGCATCTCCAGTGACCGGAACTGGTCCTTGGAATTGGACATGTAGCGGTTCCAATGGAGGAACAAATGCAAGCTGTTCAGCGAACAAAGGTTTTCTTTTGAAAGTTGATGCGGGAAATAACACAACGATCACAGATTCCTCAGGATTGGGAATTAATATTTTTAATGCAACAACTCAGCTTGTCATTACTTCCGGAACTTCAGTAAAACTTTCCGCTACTGCAACACCGCCTCCTAGTGTTTTGCAAAATTGGACAGGAGACATTTGTTCTGGACAAGCAACAATTCCATGCTCATTTAATATGGATAAAGATTACACTGTTGGAGCATTTGCTAGTACTCCGCCTCCGCCGCCTACAGGCACTTGTGGTAATTGCGCAACAATTCCATGTGGACAATCTTGCACCAAAGCTGACTGCACTACTGATCTGACTGGAGGAACAAAAGATTGCAACTCTTTGAAGATCACCGGTTGGAAAGAAGTGCAGCCATAAAAATGGCCAAATGTTGCCAAAAACAGGCATTTTTTGATGATGCCAAGCAAAAAACGCTTTACCATTGACAAAAGCTGTTTTTTGTGCAACAATTGGGAGAAATCAATTTTTGATTTCCGAGTGCATAAATAAGCACCTTTACATAAAGAAAAAATAGGATATTGGTCTGTTTTAGGATTTTTCTCAATTCACCCACAACCGCGTTTCAAAACTCGAAAGGAGATTGACCATGAGAACAGGTATTTTTGGCAAAATGGCGATGTTTTCTGTAATGTTGTTTTCCGTAGTATTGTTGTTCGGATGCGGAGGTGGTGGAGGTGGCGGAAGTTCCGCTGCCGGAACAGGAAGTCCTGGTTCTCCAACACCACCACCGGTTGCAGCGGCACCAGTGCCAGACTTTTCTTACACTGTTGATGCAACTGGTTTGGTAAAGTTCAAGGATCAGTCTACTGGCGCAACAAGATGGTTCTGGGAGTTTAAAAATAGCGTCTCAAATGTTAGCAGTCTGCAAAATCCTGAATTCCTATATACTTCCGGAACGTACAGTCCAACCTTGACGGTGTATAACAGTGCCGGTGTTTCTGCAACAAAAACGCTCACGATCACTGTTACAGTAATAACGCCGCCTCCCACTCCATCACGCTTGACGTTGGCATCAGTGCCGGCAGCAGATCTGACTGATAATGTTGATGTATTGATCAATCAATCATACGTCACACTTCATCCGGAAGTAACGAACGAATTAGGGTTGGTACTTAGCATGATCAATGATGTTAACTCTGTTATCATTAAGGATTCAAGCAATAAAAAGCACTTTGCTCTAAGCAAGATTATTCCATATCCCGATTCCGAGTTCAGCACAACCCGCAATAATATCACCGGCAATCCGACCTATATAAGAAACAACAATTCATTTGTGGGTAATTCTAATTACACGGGTTCCTCACTGGTGTTATGGTATTACACCGGGGCTGGTGGTCTAAGCAGGGATGTTTTGCCAAAATATTTTATCGATAATGGCGGCGGGACAGCCTATGCTGGGTATGTGGTTATCAGTGGTAAAACGCACGGTGTATCTTGTATAGCCATGGACGGGATGGGGGATTATTTATTGGTTCAACGAGATTCAGCTCCGAAATATGTCAACGGATTCAGCAGTCATGATGCCAGTCTTAGAACTGTTTTGCATGAAGCTGTTGGTCATGGTGGCGGGGCTGGGGTTCCGGAGCAGTACAGTTTGAATTTCACTGATTCTTCCGGAACACTTCCATCTCTGAACTACGATTTTAATGCTAAATATCCGGAAGACCCGATGAGTGGTGCTGGCGTTGTTGAATATAATATTTTGCAAAGCAAATTTTCGCCATTTAACTCATGGTTAATTTTGCACAATGCCAACCATCAGTTGAGCACTCGACAAATTGCCGATGTGACAAAAACAATGACAATCCAAGTGAAAGTCGTTGATTTGTCCGGCAATCCTGTTGTTGGTGCTACAGTTATTTCCTACGGCGCCGTGGCAACTTCCGGAGGAAGTTGGGGCATCGCCAAGAATATGACCGGTGGCCCACTGGAAACACTGACGACAGGCGCCAATGGCATGGTCAAAATGACGAACCGGATCGGCACAAGCTGGTTCGTCGAAGGGGTCAAGGCATATTCCGGCTCCAAAAAAGGCGGCAGCGTGTTGAATTCTTATGACATGCAAGCTGCCTACTGGATGCAGAATCTGGACGAATATGTCCTGACTATTGTCATCCAGTAAGATTTATCGCTTCAATGAAGCAAAAAAGAACCCCTTTCGTTTTTCGAAAGGGGTTTTTAATTTGTCAAAATTCCAATTTAGCAGGCAAGGGGAAATGGTGGTATAATTTAAAAATAATTTCAAACTCAAAATAAAAATGATTTTTGCCATTGGCAGTGCAATTTTGGGAATCTTGGCTTTTTCGCCAGCCAATCTTTTTTTATTGGGATTTGTTTTTCTTGTCCCAGTTTTTCATTCTCTGTGCACCGAGAAAAGTTTTTGGAAACTTCTGGCAGGAACTTTTTTGTTCAGATTTGTTTTCGCGTTGGGAACAATTTTCTACACCTTGGAACCGTTTTCTTGGCTCACATCGGCATTGATTTTTTTGATGATTCCTGCTGGTGTTTTTCTGTTGAACAAATTTTTTCAAAAGTATGCATACGCAAAAATGATATATGTGCCGTTGTTGTTTTTGTTTTTTGATCTGGCCGAAGCGAAGTTTTCATTTTTGCCGACCTATGTGATGACTGCAGGCAATGTTTTGGGACAGAGTCCTTTTGTCGGTTTGGCAAAGTATGGCGGAATTGCCGCTTTGGAATTTTTTGTGGTTTTGGCTAATGTCATTTTTTTGTTGATTTTGACAAACATCAAGACTTTGGTGAAAAACAAAAAAAATTCATTTTTCATTTTGCTTGGTGTGACTGTTTTCTTTCTGGGTGCATATTTTTTGTCACAACGCGCGATACAAAAAAATGCGGAAACAGTGTTGGCCCAAAAAAATCATCTGGACGTGACCACTGTTTCCATCAGAAGAAATTTTTCCCAAAAGGAACTGGAAAAACTGTTGGCTGATTTGAAGCTGGTGCAAACGGATTTGTTGGTGCTTCCTGAAGAATTGTTTGTGAAATCTGGCAATGAGCCATTTGTGGAAAATGAAGTTTCAACGATTGTTGGCAAAATCGGCTTCAAGGCCAAACATGTTGTGGCAACATTCCATTTGTTGAAAAATGGAAAACATTCCAACACTGCAATTTTGTTTGATGGCAACGGAAAAATCCTTGATCAATATGACAAGAACAAGTTGATCATAATGGGGGAGTATTGGCCCTATGCTTGGCATCCATCAATGTATGACTATTTGAAAAACGATCCTGAAATGAGAAACTATGCCATTTTCAAAAGTTCAAATTCATATCAATCAGGCGTTGCAAAAATGATGCAAGTTGAGAATGAAAATTCGCAGGTGCCATTCGGCACATTGATTTGTTTGGAAGGACACTATCCGGACATGATTGGAAACTATCAAAAAAAAGGAGCCAAATTCATCATCAATCCTGTCAGCAGTAGATGGATTGCTTTGGGTGCAGGAGAGTTTTCGCATCTGACTGAGAATCTCGACGCCATCCAGTCGGTTGGTTCGGGTTTGCCCATGATTGTCAGTAGCATCAACGGTTTTGCAGGCATGATTTTTCCCGATGGCACAAAAAAAATCATCGACAATGATGCTTCAAGGTCATACGGCATTGTGTCTGCAAATATTGCTTATTGATTGGGTGTTAAAAAATATGCAAAAATTTGAGAGTGTGGTATAATTGCTGTGTAATATTTTTTCTTATCAATCGCCATGGCTAAAACAAAAACAAATGAGACTCCATTAAAAATCCTGCTTCCATTCAGAACGCTGGGATTTGTTTTCGGAGCGATCGCGCTGCTGACTTTTTTGTCGGCTTTGCTTTTTGCTTTCAACAAGCGTCCGTCATCCGCTTTGCTCTATGCTTCATATGGATTTGTTGATGCCATTTTGGCTTTCGGACTTTGGAAAATGCGCAAGTGGGTGGTGACAATTTTTGGCAGTGCGACGGTGCTTGTCGTTGTGCTCAACGCGCTCAATCTTTCCAGGGGCGCTCAAAAGATGAGCCAGGCCATCACCGGAGTTGCCATTTTGGGAGTGGTTTTTCTTTTCACATTTTTTTCCAGAAATTTCCTGAATGATGAATACAAAAACACGAAAGCCATTCTTGGATTTCTGTCGTTTTTAATCCTCAGTCAAATAATACTTATTTTCTTAAGATAAACATGAATATGAAAACAAACAAAAAAATGGCAACCATTGCGATGACAATCTCACTTGTCGTCTTGGCTGTCTTTGCCCCAACAAAAAAAGCAAATGCAGGTCCTCTTGTTGACGCCATAATGCCATTTATTGATCCTTTTACCAGTCTTATTATTGCTGATGCTGTCAGCTGCGACATTAATATTATTTGGGGATGTGACAAAAACACCGGAGCCGCATTGGCTCCGACGGCTGATTGCAGTTGTCCTGATGGCGGAAATTTGGCGCGTGATTCCAGAGGAAACATTGTTTGCACCACCAAATCAAGTTATTTGGCGGACAAAAATTATGGTTGCAACATCATGGACAACTACACTCCTGATTCCGCAAATGGAACTTGCAATCACATGGGAGGAGATGACACCTATTCATATCCAGCGATTGTTGTTGGTCTTTCTTGTCCCAATGGTGGCACTCCTGATTATCGGGATAATACCTGTAACAAAACGGATTCATATCCTGCTGTTTGTGAAGCTTTGGCTCCAACAAATGGCTCTTGTGGATCTGCTAGTGGTCAAAGTGTTGTTGTTGCCCCGTCATCAGCAACCCTTTGCTTTGCCGGTACGGCCTCTGCGGTTTCAGGTAATGGTCCTTGGACTTGGACATGCAAAGGTTCAAATGGGGGAACTGATGCGAATTGTCGTGCTGAAAAGCTTTGCACCTGTGACAATGCGGATTCGGTTTGTGTCGGAAGCAAATTCACCAATTCCTGCGGTGTGTTGAATGCTTGCGATGGCAGAGGAACATCATCATCTTGCGTGGAGAAATTCACACTTTTGGTCAATCCTGCCAATGACAGTGAGGTCCGATCGAATGAGAATGATCCCAAAATAGATTGCAAGAATGGAAACATTCCTGTCGGTCAAAAAGTTTGCGGCTATTCCTATAATAAAGGCACGAATGTAAAACTTACTCAAAGCGTGCTTAATAATTCAATTTTCAGTGGTTGGGGTGGGGACTGCAGTGGACCTGATCCATCTTGTGATTTGATCATGAATTCTGACAAACTTGTAACAACATTTGTGTCACCGATATGTCACTGCATTGATGCGGACTTGCGTTGCAAAGGCGACAAAAAAAACAATTGCGGAGTGGTTGACGATTCTTGCGCCGATGGCACAAAGACAGACGGAGCATGCGCTTCAGATTTGAATGTGAAATCTTGGAGGGAAGTTGCTCCCTAAGAATATGAGATTTTGAACAAGATCTGAAAACAAAAAATGATTTTTGCGAAAAAACGGAGAATTTGATTTCTCCGTTTCTTGATATATTCATGCCTATTGACATATTGCAAAAAAAGAGTATAATTAACAATTATGGTTTCTTAAAAAACAAGCGAATAGCTTAATATATATAATGGTTGCACTTTTATTTCTTGGCGCTTGCGCCACAACCCCCAGAGGAGGAGAGAAACATGAAAAAGCTTGCAAATTGGTGGATGATGGTTGTTTTTGTTATCGTTGTCGGTTTCATTGCTTGCGTCGCTTTCGGAAGCGGTCCCGCTTTCGTGAGAGACGCGGTTTTTTCCCTCAAAGAGGGTGATTGGCAGCAGCTTGGCACTGGGCAAGTTGCCTTTTGCATTATGACTTTCGCCGCCTTGGCAGCGGTCGTCTGTTTTGCACTGCCAAGGATTAGAAGCTGGATGTTTGGTCCTTTGGTTGTTGTAACTATGTTCACGACATATGCTGTCGGAACCGGACTTGTGCTGGCACGCGGGGTATTTTCTTCCTTTCGATTAGAGAATTGGCAACGTCTTTGCTGGTGGGAAACTCTCCTGTTTGCAGGAGCATTGTTTGTTTCCGCCAGTTTGGTGGTTTACGGTATAAATTGGTTTTTTCGCCGGAAAGAAAAAGTGCAGAAATCCAATTTCAGACAGTATGCCGCATTTCAGGAAAACAAGAAACATCCTCAGGAAAATAAGAGGATGTTTCAAGATGTTCGGCACAATGATTGCCCGGGCTGTCTGGCGTCGGTTTGATCGACGCATAGATTTATATATAGCCACACAAGGCGTATCGCAAGATGCGCCTCTTTTTTTGTCAATTTTCAATCAACCAGTTGATAACTTGCCAGAGCATGGTACAATGGAGCATATGGAAAACAAACGTAAAAAAATATTTTTAAGCATGGCTTTCGTGCTTGCAATTCCTGTTTTGGTGGCAGGTCAGGTTTCTTTTTGGCGAGGAATTTCTCCAAAAGCCAATGCGGATGATGCTGCATCTGCAGTTGTTGACCAAAGCGCGATTGATGACACCCAAGGCAGCATTTCCGATTTGCAAGACAAACTGAAAAAAGAACAGAAAGCCAAGGAAAAACTGCAACAAAATCTGGGACAAATCCAAGGTGCAGTAGCTTCGACCCAGAAAGTTATCAATGTGACCAAATCAGTCATTGATGAAACTGCCAGCAACATTTCCCGCAAAGAAGCGGAGATGAAAAATTTGAACGACAAGATTGAATTGCAAAAAAGTGTTTTGCGCGGACTTTTGCAACAAGTTTACTATAATCAAAACCAACCAGTTTTAAATGTTGTTTTCACTAGTGCCAATTTTGCTGATGCTTTTTCAAACACCGATCATCTGCTGACGATTGAAGACAGGCTTAGCAACATTTCAGCAGACATTGCTGACACGAAAGCGCAGGTCGAAGATGACAAAGCGCAGCTGGCATTGGAAAAGCAAAAACATGAACAGATTTTGAGTGACAAAGTGGAACAAAAAAATGGATTGGTGGCAGATCAGCTCGATGTGCAAGATAACATCCAGGAAAAAGAAGCCACAATCCAAGAATTGCAAGACAAATTGAACAAATTGAAAAGCGATTTGTCTTCATTGTTGGGAACTGTTGTCAGCACCAATGATGTCAAAGAGGCGGCCGGAATTGCTGCCAATGCGACCGGTGTGAGAAAGGCATTCATTTTGGCTGAGCTCACGCAGGAGAGCGGTTTGGGAAGATTCACTGGCGGATGCACCTACAAAAACACGCGGGTCAAACCGGCTGATGCGACAGTGTTCAAGCAGATCATGAAAGAATTGGGCTATGATATCAACAGCAGAAAAATTTCTTGTGCCGGCAAAATCGGTTATGGCGGCGCAATGGGCATCGCACAATTCATGCCGACAACTTGGACTGGATACAAATCATACATCTCAGGAGCAACCGGACACAATCCGCCTGACCCGTGGAGCGTGATTGATGGTGTGATGGGCATGGCCAAAAAATTGGCCAATGGCGGAGCAACAAGCAAGAGCGGGGAAAAAGCCGCTTCCATGAGATATTATTGCGGAACATCGACCCCTACAAATGCCAGCATCAAAGCTGCTTGCACCAGATATGCGGCCAATGTGCAATCTTTGGCTGCAGGTTATGAAAAAAACAACTAAGAATATTTTTTAGGATAAAATTATGAAATTCGGAGTAGCAGTCAAAGGCATCATACGAAAGGATGGAAAAATTCTGGTGGTAAAACGCGCGGAGTATGATGGTCACAGAGCTGGAACATGGGAAACCGTGGGAGGCGGCATGGATGAAAATGAAACTCCTCACGAAGCGCTTGCCCGCGAAATCATGGAAGAAGCCGGCATCAAAGTGGACATCAAAGAACCTTTCAATGTTTTCAGTTTCAAAAAAGATACAGGCGAATTCAAAGTTGGAATCACTTTCATCTGCGATTGGCTGGAAGGTGAAGTGGTTTTGAGCGAAGAACATTCGGAGCATGAATGGATCGAACCCATGCATTTCATGCAGATGCAATCGATGCAATCCTTGCACGACGAAATTAACATGTATATAGAAAAATATTCAAATAAGTTTTAAAATTATGAAAGACAAATTTTACATCACGACGCCGATATATTATACCAATGCCAAACCGCACATCGGGCATGCCTACACCACCATCGCTTGCGATGTTTTGGCTCGTTGGAACCGTTTGCAAAAAAAGGAAACTTTCTTTCTGACAGGTACTGATGAACACGGCGCTAAAATCCAAAAGAAAGCCATTGAGGAAGGGAAAGACCCGCAGGAATTTGTGGATGGATTCGCGGAAATATTCAAAGATTTGTGGAAACAATTAAATATCAGTAATGACGGCTTCATCCGCACGACTTCAGCTTCGCACAAAGAGGCGGTGCAAAAAGTTCTACAGACTTTGCACGACAATGGCTCGATCTACAAAGGATCATACAAAGGCCTTTATTGCGTGGGTTGCGAGCAATTCAAAAGCGAGAACGAATTGGTTGATGGAAAATGTCCTGATCATGGAACGGAACCTGAGGAAATGGAAGAGGAGTGCTACTTGATGAAAATGAACAAATGGCAGGACACCTTGGTTGAAAAAATTAAAAGTGATGAATTCAAAATCCAGCCGGAAAGATACAAAAAAGAAATCTTGTCATTTTTGGAAAATCAAAAACTGGAAGACGTTTCGATTTCCAGAAAAAATCTTGCTTGGGGAATTCCGCTTCCTTTTGACACCGATCACACGACCTATGTCTGGATCGATGCATTCCTCAACTATCTCACAGGAATCGGTTGGGATGGCGACGTGAAAAAAGTTCCGGAATTTTGGCCGGCTGAGGTGGAAATGATCGGCAAAGACATTTTGCGTGTGCATGCCACCATTTGGGCAGCGACACTTTTGAATTTGGGATTGGAGCTTCCAAAAAGTTTCGTGGTGCATGGTCACATCCAGTCAGGTGGGAAAAAGATGAGCAAAAGTCTGGGAAATGTGATTGATCCATACGCCATGCTGGAAAAATTCGGCGCCGACGGCACAAGATATCTGCTGATGAGTGGCGGGACATTCGGCGATGATTTGGATATTACTATGGAGCGTATGACTGAGAAATATAATGCGGACCTTGCGAATGGTTTAGGAAATTTGGTTAGTCGAGTTATTAAATTAAGTGAAAAAATGACTAATGAAATAAATTTTAATAACTTTGTTTCAGGAGATCAAACATTTTTTGATACTTTTAAATTTGATATAATATTGGAAAGCATCTTGGAAGATGTAAAAAATGCTAATAAGAAAATTGAAGACAATAAACCATGGGAACTTGTGAAAAATGATTTGATAAAATTCAATGATATTATGCAGGAGCTCATGGTTGACGTTTATTCTATTTCTGAAAGACTGATTCCATTTTTGCCCGAAACTGCCGAAAAAATAAAAAAATCACTCGAAACAAAACAGGCCGAGCCATTATTTGTTCGAATAAAATAAAAATGCAAGATCAAAAATCAAAGGCTGGTTTTGAATATTTGTTAGCCTATAAAATAACTGTGCCAATCTATGATCTGACTGTCGAATTTACTGAAAAACACATCAGCAAATTTTCGAGAACAGTTGATCAAATGGTTCAAGCTGCAAGATCTGGAATGCAGAACATTCTGGAAGGTAACAAGCAGCAAAGCTTGGCAGGATACATCAAGCTTTGTGGAGTTGCGCGTGGTTCTTTGGAAGAATTGCTAAAAGATTATTACGCTTTTGCAAGACAGAATAAAATCAGAATATTGGATAAGAGTCAGGCAGCATTGGAGATAAAGGAAATAGAGGAGATATGGGGTATCCTTAGGAATAATCCAACTTTGCCTAATTCTCCCGATTTCCCAAATCTTCCTGATGACAAGGAAAAGGCAGCCAACATGATGATAACTTTGGTCAATCAAGCAAATTATCTTCTCGATAAGCTTATTGTTTCACTGAAGGAAAAACACATGAAAGAAGGCGGCTTTAATGAGAAACTTTATAGAGACAGAATTGATTACAGAAAAAATAACAGATATTGATTATGCAGCTCATAGATACCCACGCCCATGTGAATTTCAACGCCTACAAAAACGACGGAGAAGAAGTTCTGCGTCGTTGTTTGGAGACTGAAATGTTTGTGGTCAATGTCGGTTCGCAGTTTTCCACCAGCCAGCGCGCGGTGGAATATGCCCACAAATTTGAAAATGGCATTTTTGCGGCGGTGGGAATCCATCCGGTGCATTTGAAGAAGGGGAAATTCACGCATGTTGATCCCGAGGAACTTACCGAAGAGGAAATTCCGACAACTGGTGAACAATTCGATCAGCAGAAATATTTGGAATTGGCGCGCGACGAAAAAGTTGTGGCCATCGGCGAGATCGGTCTGGACTACCATCATTTTGAAGAAGGTGATGATGAAGAATTTTTGAAAAATTTGCAGAAAGAAACTTTGATAAAATTCATCAAGCTGGCCAATGAGGTTGGAAAACCGGTGATGCTGCACTGCTGGGACGGCTATGATGATTTGTTAGAAATATTAACTATTCACAAAGTTAACAAAACCGGAATCGTGCACAGTTTCATCGGTTCATACAAGACCGCCAACAAATTCATTGAGCTGGGCTATAAAATAGGGCTCAATGGCATCATCACCTATGGCGAAAGCTATGACCGCCTGATTCGCGAAATAGCTCTGGAAAACATCGTCATTGAAACTGATTGCCCCTATCTGACTCCGCGCCCCATGGAAAAGGGAACCCGCAATGAACCTTTGTTCGTGAAAAATGTCGCCCAAAAAATCGCCGATATCAAAGGAATTTCTCTTGAGCAAGTGGCTGAAACAACTTCACAAAATGCACGACTATCGTTCGGAATCTAGTTTTTTGGGTTAAGGACTTAGGCATTTGCCCTCGACCAATCATCAAAGTTCGTCGTGCACGAGTTTGGATGAAATAAAAATTATTTCAAAACCGACCTCACCTGATGTTTGGCTCGGACAAACGCATAAGTCCTAGGGTTGTCTGCCTCCCCTGATTTTGTTCGCTTCTTGGATTTAAAAAAATGTGCTACAATTGTGGCATGGATAAGATAAAAATAAAAAACATCCTGTTGACATCTTTATTATATTATTCTACCGCACTCTCCATGGTCTTGGTTTTTGTTGGATTCTATCTGGCAAAAACACAGGGAGGGTTTTTGAATGTCGTTTTGTTTGTGCCCATTCCTGTTTCACTCGCATTGTCGGTTATCAAAAATCACAAAGAAAACAAGGAAAACAAAAAAATAAAAAAGTAAAAAGATTCCCATGAAAAGGCAAATTGATGGAATCGCCAGGAATAATCGCAAGAAAGGATCAAGTTCAAAAAGGGGCAGAACAGTTCTGGACGAGTCAGTCGATGACTTGCGAAAAAGATTTTTTCTCAAGGCTTTGGGCATTGGGGGTTTGAGCGTGTTTCTTTATTCCATGCTTCCCAAAAAAGCTCAAGCCATGGCATTTGGCAGCACGATGCGTGCAACTGATCCTATCGGTCTCAAGAATGTGGCCGGGTCCCAGATCAATCCAGCCACCGCCGAAAACCAGGCGGTCCTTAATGCTAAGGATTTTGCCACTCAGACAACATTGGCGCACATTGACACATCGATTTCAACAATCAAGACCAGCACCGACAAGCTTATTGCTGATCCAGCCAAGGAATCCACGATCGACAAGAGATTCAACAATAAGATAACCATGGCGACAGTCATTGCCTTGGACGGCGATAACACGATTTTGATTCCTGGTTTAGGGAAAAAGATAAGATTGTTTTGGATCGGTATCAGTGTTGATTCCGGCAATGCGAACGATGTTTTGGCCATTGTAAAGCTTGGCAGCACGGAACATTATCGTTGGAATTGCGGCGCATTTTCACATTGGCAAACAATCGAAGGGGACACGAACGAACCATTGACTGTCAATTTGTCCACCCCCACAATCGTCCAGATAAACTATACCTATGAAGAAATATAATTATTGATTATAATATATATGAAAATACAGATGCTGTGTTTTTATCAGGATTATGTGCAAGGCGACATCTATGATCTTGAGAAAGCGGAGGCGGAAAAATTAATTGGCAATAAATTGGCTCAAAAATATGGCGGCACAGATGTTAAAAAAAGTCCCGATGAAAGCTTGTATAGGAATCAAAGTAAGAACGTCAGATGGAAGACTGTTTGATCTGGGAGAGAAAGTGGAAGTGAAAAGCCTGAAAGATATTTTCACCAACATAGTTTTCTATTTCAAATTGGTGAAATATAAAATGGTAAGATTTAAAGAATTTAAAAATAACAAAAAATAATTAAATAAACAAAACATATGGCTACACATTTTGTGGATGCAGGAAAACAATGGGTCGTGGACAAAATGGACGACTCTCAAGCTTCAACCATGAATAAGATTGGTTGGGGAACAGGTGCTGGCACAACTGGTGAAACTGACACCACGCTTTTTACTGAAGCGTCTGAAGCCAGAGCAACAGCCACAATTTCACAAACCGACACCACCATCACAGGTGACACCTATCAGGCAGTCGGAACTTTGACAGCCAATGGAACCAAAACCATCACCAATGCTGGCTTGTTTGATGCTGCTTCTGGTGGAAACATGCTGGTCAAAGGTGATCATGCCGGAGTCCCATTGCTTTTGAACGACAGCATCGAATATACTTTCAAATTGCAGGTTGACCAATAGGAGTAATAATTTAGACTAAAAATATGGCAAACGACAGTGTAAAGGTGAATGCCAAAGGTTTTTCGAGATATTTGCTGGGTTGTATCTGCCCGCGGAAATTTGGCAACCCGTATCACATGAAAGCTGTTCTGACTGATGAAGTCGGCAATGTTAAACTTGTCATGAAAGTCTGGAACACTGTCACTACGGCCGGCGACAATGGGATTGCTGATCAAATTTTGGCAACTCCGACTCTGGGAAAACCGACCCACATGGCAGTTGGCACGGGAACTGGCGGGACAACCGCTCTCAATGTTGAAAATGATAGAAATGCCTTGACCAGCAAGACCAGAGCTAATGCTGTCGTTACCATGGTTGGAAGCTGGGCTGCGGGTGAAGCGACAGCCGCCTTGACTGAGGCTGGAATATTCACAGCTGCTTCTGGTGGTGACATGTGGACGTATACGACTTTTGCAGTGATAAACAAAGGTGCATCTGACACCTTGCAAATTACTTGGACAATAACAATATCATAGAAAAATATGGCTATATCAGGATCAATTACCATGAAAACGGATTCTTTGGAAGAATTTAAGGCATTGGTTGCGCAAGCCGAAGCCAATGAATCGTATTTCAACATCGTTACTGATGAAAAAACCCTTACTATAAGCCTTGATTTTGCCAACTAAATGGGTCAAATACGCATAGAATATAATGCTAATGCGACTTTTAAGGCGCCATTTACTGGAATGGTACTTGTTGAACTGTGGGGTGGCGGAGGCGGTGGAGGAGGCGGAGCAACCTTGGGCGCAGGAGGTGGAGGAGGCGGAGGTGAATATTCCCGCAAAGCTTGCAATGTCACTGCCAACACCAATTACGCCGTGGTCATTGGAAATGGTGGAAATGGAGGAGCTGGTGGCGCTGATGGAACTGATGGCACCCAGTCAACATTCGCATCGACAACCGTCATTGCTAAACCAGGAATTAAGGGCACAAAAGCCTCTTTTTTGGGTAGTGGTGCAGGTGGTGCCGGAGGAACGGGTGGTACTGGTGATACCAAATATAACGGAGGCGCTGGTGCATCAGGTGGCGCTGGAGGAGGTTCGGCTGGAGATGCTAGCGCAGGCGGAACTGCTCCGACAGCCGGTACGGCTGGCGGAGGAAATGGAGGTGCCGCCAATGGAGGTGTCGGTTCGATTCCTGGTGGAGGTGGTGGAGGCGGGGCAATTTTGAGTGGTGCGGCTGGAGCCGGAGCCAGAGGAAGAGCTGTCATCACATTTACTTATGCCGGCACGACTGAAACTCAATCAGCCACGGACAGTTTCGATGACCTTGTAAGTTTTTTTCGAACCATTGCGGAAAGTTCAAGTGCTGTTGATGGCGCTATAAAAAAAATGGGCAGAACGATTCTGTTCAGGATGAGGGGATCAGCCACGATGAGCAGGAAGCTTTCTCTGCATATCACTTTGAATACTGTGATGCGAGGCATTCCCAATATTATAAAAAAAATTAACAAAAATATTTCAGCCACCATGAAAGGTGTGGCTGTGGTAGCAAGGCATTCCGTGTTGTTTCGAAAATTTTCCGTAACAGCAAAGGTTGTACCTTTTTTTGACAGGAAATTGACAATCAGAAGAAGTTTCACCAACATGGCCAAGGGTGCTGCCAGCATGAGCAGGGCTTTGACATTGCACAGGATTTTGGCAGCCACTCTCAAAGGGGTTCCAAGTATCAAAAGGAAAATTGCAAAAAAGATGGTTGCGGTCATGAAGGGAATTGGAACGCTTGGGCGACATTCCGTTTTGCACAGAATTTTTTCAAAAGCAATGCTGGGTGTCGGATCAATGAATAGAAGATTGACCAGTAGAAGAACTTTTGCTGTTGTCATGAGAGGTGCGGCCTACATGACCAGGCGGCTTGTCCTTCATCGCACAATTTTTGTTGTCATGAAAGGGGCGCCGAGCATAACAAAAAAAATAAGAAAGGTGCTCAAGGCAACCATGAGAGGTTTGGGATCAATCATAAAAAGAACTGTTGTTCACAGGACTTTCAACAACACCATGAAGGGTGTGGCACAAATGGAAAGAAAACTCTATCTCAGAAGATCCATTGAAGCTGTGGCTAAAGGGGTTCCTGTCATTATCAAGAAAATCAAAAAACCGATAAAGGCCGTGATGAAAGGCGTTCCCATTCTCATCAGACATTCGACTTTGCGCAGAACATTTTTTGCAGCCATGAAAGGTCGTCCGACTATTTCCAAAAAAATGTTCGTGATCCTTGCGGCCAAAATGAAAGGCATTTCTTCGTTGACAAGAAGCTTGACTCTTAGAAGAACCATTTCTGGCAGGATGCGAGGCAAAGCCAATTCTTGGATAAGGATGCCATTTACAAATGTTCCTAAACAAGAGGGAGGCACAACGATAGTCAAGAAAGTTATCAACATATATGATGATTAAAAAATATGGATGAGATAGGCAGATTCACGCTAAAAAATGTCGCATATCTGAAAGAGATCCGCAGAAAGCTGCTCTTTGCAGTCGGTTTTTTCTTGGTGGTTTTTCTTGGCAGTTTTTTTATGGCTAAACCTATCATAAAATTTTTCTTGAAATTTTTTTATGTGAAAGATGTCCAAATCGTCATAACTTCACCTTTTCAATTTTTTGGGCTTTCAATGAGCATGGCATTATTTTTGGCCATCGTGGCTTCATTTCCCTTGATTGTTTTTCAGATATATTATTTCTTAAAACCAGCCCTTACTAAAAAAGAAAGAAAAAGTGCCAGAAGATATGTTTTTGCCAGTGGTTCATTGTTTTTGGCGGGATTTGTCTTGGGTATAGCTTTGATGCGGTTTGTCATAGAAATGTTGGCCAAGTTGAATTATGATCTTGGAGCGATCAATATGTGGGACATCAATTTTTTTATTTCCCAAATCATGTTGACCGCGGCTCTGCTCGGATTGATGTTTCAATTTCCGATCGTGCTGACAATATTGATAAAAACAGGTATGATTGATGCTGGAAAATTGAGGGAAAAACGGCACATAGCTATTGCTTCCTCATTTATTTTTTCGTCTTTACTTCCACCCACCGATGCGCTATCATTAATAATAATGGCATTGCCTTTGATTCTCATTTATGAAATAACAATTTTTGTAAATAGAAAAAGTGGAACAAGGAAGGTCGAGGCTCCACGCAAGGTAATAATGTAAATAATAATTAAATCAAATAAAAATATGTTTGGACTCGGAACAACAGAATTAATACTTATCGTGTTTGTTATCGTGCTTCTTTTTGGTGCGAAGAAAATTCCAGATTTGGCAAAAGGTCTTGGTGAATCAGTGCGTCATTTGAGAAAAGCTTTGAAGGATGAAGATGATACCAAAGCCAAGAAATAATACCGCATCAAATTCCGGAAAATTGTTTTTTGTTGAGTTCCGCAGCCTGGTCTTTGTAGTTAATTTTTTAGCGAGAAGATCATGCTGCGGCGTGGCATTGTTTGCAGATTATTCAATCGTGGTTGATGAATTGAAAATTTTACAATTATGACTTACGCGTTTGTCCAAGCCAAACATCAGGTGAGGTCAGCCTAAAGATTATTTTTGTTTCATAAAAACCCGCTTATGATGAACTTTGATGTTTGGTCGAGGGCAAATGTGTAAGTTCTAATAATAAAACAAAAAATATGTTCGATGTTGGAGCAAATGAGCTGCTGCTTGTTGCAATCGTTTTGATTTTTCTTTTTGGTGCGAAAAAAATTCCAGATTTGGCTGATGGATTGGGCAATGCCATACGCCAATTCAAAAAAGCATTAAAAGATGATGAAAGTGATGCAAAAAAATAAGCAAAAAAACAAAAAGCTCGCCACAATAATGAAAAAAAAGAAATTGTCGCTGACAATCCTACTCTTGGTAGTGGGTTTTTTTGTTTGTAATTATCATGCTGTAGCCAACTCGTCTGGTTATCAAAGATGTGAGCCCAACTCCAGTTGCGTTGTGGGGGAATATGTCTTTGATAATGATTACAATCCGGTCTCATCAAATGTCTGCACGATAGATATAAATGACCCAAGCGGAAACCTGGTTATTGATAATGGTGCTACGACATACAATAGTGACGGCTGGCACAGCTATACCTATTCAGTCGGAAGTACCGAAGGACTTTATCATAGTTTGCTTTGCTGCACCATTTCAGCTGCAGATTCAGCCTGTCTGGATGAATCATTTGTGGTTGGGGCATCTTTCGACACTCTGGATGATGTCAACTTGAAAACGGATTTGATCAGGGATGCAACCTTTGATTTTGCGGGCAATGCTGATGCTGGATCATCCAACATCACTTTGGTTGATTCGGAACTTACACAACCTGATGATTATTGGAAAAACTATAAACTGCAGATGCTTTCAGGGTCAAATTTCGGACAAGAAAGAGCTGTTTCAGGTTTCAGTTCGTCAGGGCATGTACTGACTTTTTCGCCAGCCATGACAAATTCAGTGGGGGCAGGGGACAAATATGTTTTGAAACATGAAGATAAATTGATATATTCAATCTGGAACGCAACTGCCAGAACACTTACTTCTGCAACAAATGTGGCTCAGGATATTTGGCTATACACAGGAGACAGGACATTGACTTCGATGGCCAACACTGCTGGAGATTTGTGGAACTACACCGGAGGACGCACATTGACTGCTTTTGGAACATTGGCGGCTGATGTGTGGAACACTTCATTTGCTCCAAACAGAAAACTTACAACAGCCGTGCTTGATGATGGCGGAGCTGGGGCAAGTATTGCCACCATTTCTGAATTAAACACAGCAAAGAGCGATATCATTACTCAAGTTAATGAAAATGAGACTTTGCTGGATCAAATGAAAACAGATTTGCTAGCTGCTTCCAATGACAACAAAGCCCTCATACAAGCCCTAAACAACGTTTCAGCTCAAGACATTTGGACATATTCCAATAGAAGTTCCAACCTGACTGAT
>JAQTLF010000014.1:18588-25953 GCA_028715015.1 Candidatus Moraniibacteriota bacterium
GCTGGATCAAATGAAAACAGATTTGCTAGCTGCTTCCAATGACAACAAAGCCCTCATACAAGCCCTAAACAACGTTTCAGCTCAAGACATTTGGACATATTCCAATAGAAGTTCCAACCTGACTGATCCTAAACAAGTCTGGAACGTAGCCAAGACTGATCTCAATACCAACAACTCCATCGGCAAACACATCGTGGATAACTTAGATGCCAATGTTTCAAGCAGATCAACTCTGACTGCGGCCGATGTGTGGAGCAGCGCCACGAGAAGTCTTACTGATTACTCGCAGTCAACTCTGGCAACAGCTGTCTGGCAAAATGCAACCAGAACTCTTACCAGTTACGGCAACAACATCACCGCTGCCGATGTTTGGAATGTACTTTCTTCAACTCTCAACACTACCGGTTCCATCGGCAAACAACTGGCTACCAACATTGATGCCACAACTTCATCCAGAGCTACTCAAACATCAGTCAACGATATCCAATCAGACGTCACCTACATCAGAAGCAAAGCTGACTCAATCTACACTGACACCCAGGCTATCAAGGCAGATACGAATTCCATTCTCGACAAATGGGGAACAGCTAGCGCTCAAGACATCACCAATGATCTGACTACTGTCAAAAACAGAATCGGCACCTCTGCTGACAACTCTTCAGCTGAAACTCTCTATGGCCGAGCTAAGTTCCTGCAAGAGAAATGGGGAACTCAAACTGCTCAGGCAATTTTCGACAAAGCTGACTCGACTCTATCCAAGATCACCGATGTCCAATCAGAACTGGGTTACAATGGAAAATCAACCACTGCCTTCGATGAAACCCAAGCTATCAAAAACTATGTAGATTCTTTGGAAACATCCATCGGTTCATCTAGTGATGGACCACTGGTTGCTACTCTTTTCGGCAAAGTACAAAAAGTACAGGATAAGGTGGATACGTTGGATAGCATTCAAACAACAGTTGACAACATCCAAGGAAACATCGGAACAGACAACAATAAAGAGGTTATTGCACAATTAAGCGACATTTCAAATAAAATAAAGGATGTGACTACGGATGTTTCGGGACTGGAAGATATGTCTAATGTCAATAGTGATAATCTGAAATTAACAAAAGACATTCAAAACAAAGTGGCTGATTTCAATGCATTGATTGATATTAACAAATTATTATTGCAAAACAAACCAATAATAAAAACATATTATGAGTGGGGTTCTGTTATTTTGAAGATGGTCATCTCCAATCCTCTGCAAATAAAACAGACTGTTGATTTCAAAGCAGTCCTGCCTAGAGAAGTTAAGCCAGAGTTTATTATGACCAAGAGCGATGATTTGCATTTGGAATATGATACAGAAAAGGAATTGTGGTATGTTACAGCCGGCATTGAACTGGAAGGTGGACAATCCATAATAAAAACCGTGGAAGTTAAAGATGTTTGGATGATTCCATCAGAAGAAATTGATTCGCTCAAAAACCAAATCAATGATTTGATGAAGCCTTTAGATGGAACAGCTTATTTTGCTCAAGGGACAACTTTAAAAAATGATGGTCTGTCGCGTTTGAACAAGATTTCTTGGAGGCAAGGAGAAGAATCGGCTACTCCAGCAGAGCACATCATTACTTATCGTGAAAATGCAAATGATCTTAACATTACTAAGCAAGACGTTGAAAATCTCAACAAGCTGGTGACAGATATCAGCAGCAAAAATTTCTTGCAAGGAAGTGTTTTTGGAGTTTCTACCACCATGACATGGGCGATCATTCTCATGATGGTCATTGGTGTGGCAATCTTGATGACATTATTTTTCATCCTGATCAGAAGAAGCAGGGAACCGATAATCATCGGCCAAGCCCAAGCCATGTCAATGGAAAAGACACTTCCAGTCAAAAGAATAAGCGCCAAAGTTAGCAAAGCAAGCAATGTAAGATCCAAAAAGGAAACCTATTCTCGAGCAAAAATATATCCGCTTCAAGAAAATCGCAGTTTGATGCTTAAATATATAATAGCAGCGATTGTTTGTGTTCTTCTGATCGTGCTGATTGTTTTTCTGGCAATGAAACAATTTTCAGCCAACAAAAAAGCAGAAAATGTCAGTTTGTCTAATCCTAACAGTGTGGAAATAGATATCAAAGATCTCTCCAGTGTTTCCATGAGAACCAGAAATTAAGCATTGTGTGTTATGACCAAAAAAGTGAACAAAGTGCAAACAAAAAAATACGACCAAGACAATGAGGTCATAAAAATACTTTCGGTTTTCATTCTTGGCTTGCTTGTTCCGATCCTTCTTGTTCCAATGGCAAAAACCATAGGCAGAACTGAAATTTTGGAAGAAGCAGCCAAAGCCTTGCTGGTGCTTTTTTTGGTCTTGTCATTCGATGGTTTTTGGAAAAAGATTTTGGTTGCCATTTCTCTGGGTTTTTTGTTTGGAATTTCCGAAAATTTTCTCTACCTCTATGGAATCATGCAGGCTGGCAAAACCAACGCTTTTGAACAAAGGATGCTGCTTTCGCTGCCCTTGCATATCTTGACTTTTGTCATCATCACGCTTTCGGCAGTTAGAAAAAAATGGTTGATAATTATGGGTGTTTCCATCGCTATCATTCTTCATATAATTTTTAATTTATTTGTCGTGGCTTGAATATGACGACAAGCATTATAGTGGTTTGTATAGCAAATAATTGCAAAGAAATGTGAAGCGATACGCGGTGCGTTTTTTGTGGTATGATTGGTGCGTAACCAAATCATTTCATCTTATTCAATTTATGATCAAAAAATATTTCACTGTCAGCAATTCAGTTTTTGTCGGTGGTTTTTTGTTTTTAATTTTCACCTTGTGGGGAACTGTTTTTAATATTAATTTAGCAAATGCAAGTGGCGGAGCAATTGTCCAAGACACCTACACCGACACTGCAGGAACTTTGTTGGAAAATCATACGGGTGAAGTTGGAGCAACTTACACCCAAGTCATGGGCAATCCTGGTGATTCGATCATCAACAACAGCAACCAGCTTCGCCCAAATTCAACTGGAGTTGCCGACTACACCCTCTCTGGAATTCCATCCTCGGCTGATTACCAAGTCCAAGCGAATATTACAGTAAAATCAACAGTTGACGAAGGTATTTATGGTGTCATTGCACGTTCGAGTGCGGATGGTCAGCAGCAATATATAGCCAGATATAATGATTTTCCAACAGGCAAAAGTTGGCAATTGTATTTGCATAACGGGGGCAGTAATTACACCAGACTAGGAGATTATCCGCAGACATTGGAACCCGGACAAACATACGCGCTTAAAATTTCAGTCATAGGAAACAATATAAAAGTATATGTAAACAATGCTGTTGTTATTGATGTCATAAATTCTTCCATATCTGCCGCTGGTTTTGCCGGAATTGAAATCGGCTATCAGGGCCAAGGAGCCACACCATCAGAAAGTACTGGCATGACGTTGGACAATTTGGTGGTTTCCGACATATCAATAACAAACAATGTCCAAGACACTTATACTGACACTGCAGGAACTTTGTTGGAAAATCATACGGGTGAAGTTGGAGCAACTTACACCCAAGTCATGGGCAATCCTGGTGATTCGATCATCAACAACAGCAACCAGCTTCGCCCAAATTCAACTGGAGTTGCCGACTACACCCTCTCTGGAATTCCATCCTCGGCTGATTACCAAGTCCAAGCAGATGTGATTGTCAAAAGCATTGTTGATGAAGGTCTTTATGGTGTCATTGCACGTTCGAGTGCGGATGGTCAGCAGCAATATGTGGCCAGATATAATGATTATCCGACAAACAAATCTTGGGAATTGTATTTGCATAATGGAGGCAATAATTATACCAGACTCGGATATTATCCTCAGACATTGGTGTCTGGACAAACATACGCACTCAAGATTTCTGTCACTGGCAGCAATATAAAAGTGTATGTGGACAATACTATGATTATTGATGCAGTTGATACGGCCATTACTGCTGCCGGTTTTGCTGGGATTGAAATTGGTTATCAAAGTCAAGGTGCCACACCATCTGAAAGCACTGGCATGGCATTGGATAATTTAAGGGTTGATAGTTCTGTCATACCGGTTGATGATTCAAATATTTTTGTTGATAATCAAGGATTGTTTTTCAGTCCATACAATTGGCGCAAAGTTGGTTCCAGTTATGCGATTTCCCAAACTCCAGGGGCTTATATTAAAACAGTTTTTTCCGGAACATCTCTTAAGATAAACATATCCGAAGATCTTCTTGTTTCTGCTGGCACGAATGTCGGATATTATCCGCGTATCAGATATAAAATAGATGATCAAAGTGAAGTTGAAATGCAACTTAATCCATCACTTTCAACCATTGATGCTGCAATGGGACTTGCTTCTGGCAATCATGATCTTCTCATAACTTTCCCTCATGTTGGTGGAGGTGAGTCAAGTCAGCCTGACAGATGGTTTGTTCCAGTCCATGGCATCAAACTTAAAGGTTTGACCATCGATAGTGGCGCTTCTGTTTCTTTGCCGACACTCAAACCTAAAAGACTTTTAGTTTATGGTGATTCGATCAGTGAAGGTGTTGGAGTTAATGGCGCCTCAAACACTTTTCCCAATACGAATTCTGATGCTACCAAAGCTGTGCCTCAAATGTTGGCCAGAGATCTTGATGCGGAAGTCGGTTTCCGTGCTCTCGGTGGCGGTGGCTGGACAACCATCGGTTCAGGAAGTGTTCCCCCTGTTTTCACCCCGGGTGATGATGCTGCAAGCATGTGGAACAAATATTCTTCCGGACAGTCATTATTAGTTAATGGAAAATTTTCCCCTGAACCTGATTACATTTACATGAACCATGGAACAAATGACATGGCCTCATCCGATGCCACGGTCATTGCTTCGGTGCATGGATGGCTTTTGGCAGCAAGAGCTGCAGCGCCTGATGCATACATATTTTTGACCGTACCTTTTGGGCAATTCAAAGCTAATGCGGTCACCACGGCTTACAACAATTACAAAACAGAAAATCCAGATGATGCGAAAGTATTGTTGTTTGATCTTGGTCCTGATAATGCGGTCGGATTGGATTCCTATGGAAATCCCAATCCCAAATCATATGATGGTCTGCATCCGAATGCTGCCACTGACATAGACTTGGAATTGCAACTTTTTCAATTGATCAAAAACAGCATATCTTTGCCAACCGTGCCGACTTTGGTTTCTCCGGCAGACGCTGCCAATATAACTGCAAATCCGACTCTGGTTGCAACTTTCAATCACTTTGACAGCCAGAGTGTCGGCAAAGTGGAATTTCAGTTGTCAGATGAGTCTGATTTTTCCAACATTATTGAAACGGGTTTTTCAAATTCAGGCATATCACCAGGAGGCAATGGAAATTTTGTGGTCACAGTGAAGCTTGCGGATCTCACTTCCTATTATTGGAGAGCGCGCAGTGTCGATTCGCTCAATAATGTTTCCGACTGGTCAGTTGGCAGATATTTCAATACCGGCGACATTACTGCGCCAACAACCACGGTTTTTCCCGCGGGAGGATCATATCATGCAATTCAAAATGTCACGTTTTCATCCAACGAAACTGCAACGATCTATTACACAACTGACGGCACAACGCCGACTGTCAATTCAACCGTATATCAGAATCCCATAGAAATTTCCTCATCAACAACGCTTAAATTTTTTGCAAAAGATTCCTCAAACAACAGTGAGGGTGTGAAGACGGCCACATATGTCATTGATATTTCAGCCCCAGTCATAAGTAATGGAACTCCCAACAATCAAACACTTCCAGCGACAACAACCGGCACAAATTTGTCAGTGGCCACCGATGAAACGGCCATCTGCAAATATTCCAATGTTGCAAACACCGATTTCGGTGCGATGACAATTTTTGACAATACGAATTCAACGACCCACTCGGCGTTGGTGACAGGGCTGAGTTCCGGCATGACTTACACTTACTACATAAAATGCGCCGATGCCTATGGTTTTTCATCAAGCTCCGATTATATCCTGACTTTTGCTGTCGATAAGATCATCCAAAGCGCAACGACAATTGAAAGAGCCAAGATACAAATCAACAGGGAAATCAACAAATTCAAAGACACCATCCACATTGCCAAGGAAAAATTCAAACTAAAAGGGCATGATAGCAATCTTGCCAATGGGGAAGTGAAAATCTATAAAGGAAATTCGCTTTGGAAAAAGATCCAAGTCGATGCGGATGGAGCTTGGAGTCAAGCATTGAAAATAGCCAATGATACAAGCAAAAAAATAAAGCTATTTTTCTATGACACTTTGGGTAATCTTTTGGACAAACAATCAGCCAAGATAAAAGTTGATGATGAAAAACCCGTATTCACCAAATTCATCACTCCATTTTATGGCATCAAAAAAGGAGGTACGCTTTATTGGGAAGCCAGTGACAATCAGGAAATAGACAGATTTAAAATTTATTTCAATGGACACATCAAGACCGCGCGCAGTGCTAGATTTGTTGTGCCAGAAAACACACTAAGTGGAAATTACATAATAACAGTCAAAGCATACGACGATGCTGGCAATTCTGCAAGCAAAAAAACTTGGGTGCGAGTATGGTAATTTGGGTGTATAATTAAATCAAAGTTAATTAAATTAATTTAAAAAACATTATGGATGTTCTAGCATCGCTGCTGCCGGTGATCATAATTTTCGTGATCATTCTGCTGGCAAAATCACTGAAGGTTTTGAAGGAGTATGAAAGAGGTGTTATTTTTTTCTTGGGAAAAGCAACAGGTGTCCGCGGACCAGGGCTTATCATTCTGATTCCGATTTTTGAAAAAATGACCCGCATCGTGCTTCGCACAGTAACCATGGACATTCCATCGCAAAAAATAATCACCAAAGACAATGTTTCCATCGACATCGCAGCCGTGGCCTACTATCATATCATCGATCCGATGAAAGCCGTGGTGGCCATTGAAGATGTGAACAAAGCAGTCAATCAGATTTCACAAACAACAGTGCGAAATGTGGTGGGACAATTTTCACTCGACCAACTTCTTTCTCAAACCGTGGACATCAACGCGCAAATCAAAAACGTCATCGATCAGCACACTGAACCATGGGGAGCACAGGTGACTGCAGTGGAAATCAAAGACATCGCCTTGCCAGACAACATGCAACGTGCCATGGCCAAAGAGGCTGAAGCTGAAAGGGAAAAACGCGCCAAAATTATTGCCGCTGACGGAGAATTCCAGGCAGCCATCAAGCTCGGCGAGGCAGCCGACATCATTGCGACCCATCCGGTGGCCTTGCAATTGAGAACACTGCAAACCATGGCTGAAATTTCGGTGGAAAAAAATTCAACCATAATTTT
>JAQTLF010000015.1:0-12240 GCA_028715015.1 Candidatus Moraniibacteriota bacterium
GAATCCGGTATCGTAAAAGCGCTGGCACCAAGTGGCAATAATTGCAAAAAAACAAGGCCTGCAATGCTTAATGAGGATAAGATTTTTTTTATTTTTAACATAAATATGATGAAAAATTACACTGCCATTTTTATGACCAGCACGTTCAATATTAGCAATATCACAAATTGGACAATTCCTGAATACAGAATAGATCTGCTTTTATATGCAATAATCCCAGCAAATGGAGCAAATGCAATGTAGGGCAAAAATGAGTAGATAGACAATTGACCCATACCACTAAAAACCAAAATGCAAAAAATGCCAGTTTGTGCCAAAACAGACCAATTTCCAATTTTCTGTTCAAAAACAAACAACACAAATCCCCTGAAATAAAATTCATACATAAAAACAAAAAAGAGGGAGATCACAAATTCATAAAAAAGGAAATTGGTAAAGTTACCCACTATGAACGTAGGCACGCTATAATTTTTCAAAAACCCAAAATAATATGAAAGCACAAAAAATATAATTCCCATACCAACCAAGGAATAACCTGACCATTTGATTCCCTGCTTCCAATCACCCAAACTTAAACCATAAAAACTTAGATCCTTTTTTAAAAAAAACTTATTTAACAAAAACGGAAGTATTATAAAGAAAATCAAAGCAGCCGCTACCTGCTCAAAATTATTTTTGGCTGGAAAAAAAGCATACACCAATAAAGATGTTACTATAAAAAATATCGTAATGATAAATTCTTTTGTTTTCATGAAAAGTTTTTTCTTGCTTATATATTATCACAAATAGATTCTTACAACAAACTACCAAAAGTGCACAACCTTAATAATATGTGCATAAATATTATTTATGTTTTTTTGAATTTATTGCATGATTTACGCTCTGGTTAATTTCATTTAGAATGACCTCGCTCTATTAAAAACATGCGCTTCTTAATATATGGAATTTTTTTGTTTTTCTTATTAATGTATTTAATTGTATTTTATATAAAGATTTAATATTTGTTATTATTAGGAAATAAATATTTGTGGATAATTACAAAAAATATTATAGCTAAAGCAAAAAAACGACATGTGTGGAGTGTATAAGGTATAAGGTAATTATGACTAAGATATGTGGATAATAAGATGTATAAGTGGATAAGAATGTAGGTGGTCAGTTATCAACTTTAAAATTAAACACTTATTCACAAAAAATAAGCAGGTTAGACATAATTATTCACAACTTATCCCCAGTATGTCTATCATTTTTTAATAAGGTTATATAAAAAAGACAAAATCCCAAAAAAATTGCAATGTCAGCAAAATTAAAAACAGGCAAAAATTGTACTTTAATATATATATGGTCCGTAACGCAACCGTGAATATAGCGATCCAAACCATTGGATAGAATGCCTCCAGTGACCAGGGAAAGTGCTGCGGCCAGGGAAAATTGCAGACGGTTATTTTTTAGCAGTCTGATAATATATGTTATTTCTAGTAGTAAAAAAATAGCCAAAATAAGCCAAAATAATTCAGCACGAATCGGCAAACCAAATGAGATGCCTTGATTACAAATATAAAATCCGCCGTGTTGGCGGATTTTATATTTAAGAAGTTGATCAATTGCCAGGGTTGAGGTGGTACCAAAAACCAATAAAATCAGAAAAAGAAAGGCATTCGGTTGGGCAAATTTTTGTTGCATGGAATAATTTTAGCAATTCAGACAAGTTTTTGCTGCTGGATAAGCCAATAATCTTTCAACGGGGATATCTGTACCACAATTTTCACACTTCCCATAAGTTCCCTGTTCAATACGTTCAAGTGCATCCATGATATCTTTCAATTGTTTTTCCAAATTTGCTTCTACAGCCAAATTTCCAGTATATTCTTCAACCTCTGAAGCATTTTCATCTTCGTCCTCGCCAATTTCATTAAAATTGGTGCTGTAGTCACCTGAATCAGTGGTTGGTTTTCCAATGCGACCAAGTTCGCTTTCAATGCGCTTCTTTTCTTCAAGGAGTTTTTCTTTTAATTGGGCCAAAACTTTAGTATCAAGAGTCATAAGATTTTTATTAAGTTTAATTACTACATGTCTATTTTAACAAAAAATACACAAAATGTCTATATAAAAATGTTTTTCAGATGTCTTAGTTCGGCGGTGGAATTTTCTGAATCGGAAATAAGTGAAATGGCATCAAAACGAAAGGGTGTGGAATATAACTTTTTGGATGAAATATAAAAATTCGCTATCTTATTCAGTTTATACAACTTTGAGCGGTTAATATTTTCTTCGGGAAGGTTTGAATGCTTGGAACATTTGTCGCGCGTTTTTACTTCAATAAAAACTATTTCTGAACCTTCCTTGGCAATGATGTCTATTTCGCCAAGGCGTCGACCGGCCTTGTTGCAAAAATTGGTTTCCAAAATTTTGTAGCCGTTCTTTTTGAGGTAATTGGCTGCAGCCTTTTCGCCCCGCGCTGCAATAGAAAGATTGGCTATTTTCGTATTCAGTTTAAACATATTTTTTGGTCATGTGTAGCATGTGGTTTTTGCTGAACCTGTTTTCTCTTGAGGCCATCCGCAGCGACAGCGAGGACGAGCGAGCAGTCATAGTTTTTCGACTGCGAGCGTGCTCTCAAGAGAAAATGGGTGAAACAAAAAATGCTTTTTTAATGCATTGCGTTTGATGCTATTTTTTTTGACTTATGCGCAACGCGTAATTTTTCTAGATTTTTATGTAATAACACAAAAATCCCCTAACAAGGGGATTTTCAAAAGAAGTGTGAATGTAAAACCGGATTTCGCATTAGCATTTCCTTTGAAGAAGTGGTATGGAAACCCGGCGCTGTAAAGCGCCCAATTATATATAATATGGCGAACAGCGCCGAGTGTTTGTCGTATGTATCAACATGTGAACTTGAAACTTATAGCCCGGGTGAAGGCAATTTCTAGTTTACCTGCCGCATGTATTTTGTATACATACTATTTTTTCATATTTGTTCTGAGCTTTTATTCAAATACTACTATGTGATGTACCTATCCTCTGGCATAGAGCCTTTGATGGGTTTTATAAAGAACTGTACTTTTTATTTTATATTTTTATTTTAAAAAGTGTTTTTTTGTTTTTGTTTTGTTTCTCCTCTCAGAATAGGAGCGGCCTTGATTACAATGAATCAAAACTCTTTGGACAGTACTCACGTTCCAAACACAAATAGGGGGAAATTGTGTTTGGAACGTGAGTACCGAGTTATTGCAAGTTGTTAATGTTCTTATTGATTATCAAATGAAGCGAGCGAAATGAAAATTAATTTTCATTTCCGAGCGAATGCAGATAATACAGACTTCTTTGATTTCTTTATAGTTTAATTATAGCAGAAAATATGTGTTGGGTCAACGCTGTGGCATAATAATGGCTCTATTGCAGAATAAAAAGGCTGTTGTGAAATTATTTGCGCTGTTTTTGAAAAATAAAAAATAAATTGCTATTTTTAAAAGTAAATTACTTTTAATTTTGTCCCCAGTTTGGCCAACTTGTACACAAGTTATCCACAGTTGTGTCTTATCGGGCTGTATTAAGGGTGGTTATTTTGCAGCTGGAATGTTTGAGGTTGTGCTGGCAGGGGTTTTTGTTGTTTGATTGGCAACATTCTTGGTATTGGTATCCGTGGTTGCGGCTGATGCTGAGGTGTTTGCGACTTGTTTTTTATCAAGAATGGATCTAAGTGTCATTTTGCTTGTGCCAATAAACAAGTTGTTGTTGATGGTGGCATAGTCAATGGAGAGTGTTCCTTGGGTGTTCAGATTCAAATATCTGGTTTTGTATGTTCCATAGGAACCATCCTTGAAAAGTCCAGTGGTGATTTCAGGCTTTGTTTGCAAAAACATTGGCGAAAGATCCACTGGAAGGGTTTTTTCCTGTTTGGACATCTCTGTTTTGAACAAATCTGCTTTTGCGATTGAGATTGAAGCTCCAAGGTGCATGTTGCCAGCATCATTGTAGACAAAAAGAGAAAAATCATCACTTAGTGTTTTCAGAAGTGCCGGTGAAAGATTCAATTTTATGGCAGTGGCAAAAATCGGAAAAGCAATCGGGTTGTTGTTTGCATCCACTACCGTGAATTCGTATGGCATGGATGAATTTTTTTCGCTCAATTCGCTGATGACTTTTCCGATTGAATTTTTGATGTCATCAGCACTTAGCATTGTCAGATCTAAAACCATAAAATTAGGTTTGTCGGCAGAATATTTTTCTGTTGGCGGCGCAATTGTCGTCACAGGTTCCGGTTCTGGCTGTGGTGTGGCGACCACGTTTTCAGCTGGAGCAGGCGCGACAACAGCCGGTGCCGGCTTTGCTGCATGTGTGCTTATCCAAAAATAATATCCGCCAAGAGCAACAATGCTTGCAATGAGAATCACAATGATGGCCATCACCAATTTGAATGCCGGAGATTTTTGATTGTCAGCAAAAGCATCTTCTTCAGGAGTTATTTCGACGATGTTTGTCTTGGGTGAGGTTGATGGGTTTGAAATTGGTGCCGGGTTTGCGTCAAAAGGATTTGGAATTTCAGAAATCGGTTCTTTTTGATATACAGGCGTGGGCGCAGGAGAAGTTGTTTTGGATGAAGGTTCCGCAGCACTGCTTTTTTCAGGCTGGATGCTTTCGATATGTTTTGGTTCTTGCGGATGCAGCAAATCGTCTTGCATGGTGCGGATGGTGAAAGAATCTTGATTGCTGCTGTTTGTTGTTGATGTGAATTCCATTTTTTTTGTTTTTATAAATATACCTTATCGTTTTTGACGCATAAAAAAGAAGCACTTTAACGTGCTTCCATTTTACATCAAATAAGAAATGTTGCCAAGAAATTTGATTAGGCTTGGCTGACATTTTTGGCGGTAAGGTTGATGCGACCCTGATCGTCGATAAGCTTTACTTTTACAGGAATGATGTCTCCAACTTTCACAATGTCTTCAACGCGGTCAACGCGTTTGTCAGAGAATTCAGAAATGTGGATCAAACCTTCTTGTCCTGGAAGAATTTCAGCAAAGGCACCGAATGTCATCAGACGTGTCACTTTAGCATTGAAAATTTCTCCTGGTTTTACTTCGTGAGTCAGGTTGTCAATCCAAAGCCGCGCTTTTTCGGCAGAAGCTGCGTCTACTGAAGTTATGAAGATTGAGCCATCATCTTCAATGTCGATCTGCACTCCGGTTTCGTCAATAATTTCATTAATGATTTTTCCGCCAGTTCCGATGACATTTCTGATTTTGGATGGATTGATATGCATTGTGATGATGCGTGGCGCATATTGCGACATGTTTTCACGATGTGTCGGAAGAGTTTCCAACATGATGTCAAGAATTTCTTTGCGATTGATTTTTGATTGGCTGAGAACTGCACTGAGCATGTCGACTGTGATTCCATCAACTTTCACATCCATTTGTAAGGCTGTGATTCCATTGGTTGTTCCGGCAGCCTTGAAATCCATGTCGCCATAATGATCTTCCAATCCTTGGATGTCAGTCAAAACTTTGAACTTGTCATCTTTTCCGACAATGATTCCCATGGCAATTCCACTGACCGGTCTGATGATCGGCACGCCGGCATCCATCAGGGAAAGCGTTGAACCGCAAGTCGAAGCCATTGATGAAGAACCGTTTGATTCCAAAATTTCACTCACAAGCAAAATTGTGTAAGGAAAATCTTCCTTGGAAGGAATAACTGGAACAAGAGCGCGTTCAGCCAAAGCTCCATGTCCGATTTCTCGTCTTCCGGGTCCTCTCATTGGACGAACTTCTCCGACGGAAAAAGGAGGAAAGTTATAGTGATGAATGTATCTTTTCTTGATGTCAACTTCCATGGTGTCGATGAATTGTTCATCTCCAGGTGAACCAAGAGTTGTGACTGTGAGCGCCTGAGTTTCTCCGCGAGTGAAAACTGCGCTGCCGTGAGTTCGTGGAAGAAGGCCGGTTATGCAAGAAATTTTTCGCACTTCATTCAATTTGCGACCATCAGGACGTTGCTCATTTTCCAAAATATTTTGGTGAACAATTTCGTCGGATGTTTCTTCAAAAACTTGTTCAGCAATTTCTTTCAGTTTGTCAGCCTCTGTCGGATATTTTTCCTTCAGAACTTCGTTAATTTTTTCTTTGACGACTTTCATTTTTTCTTCAATCACTTGTTTGTCTGTGTGATAGAGAATTTCAGAAAGATTTTCTGCCAAATATAAGTCTTTGATTTCAGCTTCAATTTCCGGTGCGGCTGCCAAAAGGGCTGGAGCTGCTTTGGCTGCGCCAACTTCGCTGACAACTTCTTCGATCAGAGCGGTGATTTTTTTGATTGCTTCATGTCCGAAAGCGAAAGCAGCCACCACGTCTTCCTCTGGAACTTCTTTCATTCCAGCTTCAATCATGTTGATTTTGTCTTTTGTTCCGGCAATAATCAGGTCGATGTCTCCGTCGCTAACTTCCCCATTGACAGGGTTCAGAATAAATTCATTGTTAAGTCGTCCAACGCGAACAGCTCCGATCGGACCATTCCAAGGAATGTTGGAAATTGAAAGCGCTGTTGAGGCGGCGATCATGGAAACAATAGCTGGATCGTTTTCGCCATCGATGGAAAGCACAGTCACCACAACTTGCACATCATTGCGCATGCGGGGATTGAAAAGAGGTCTGATGGTGCGATCAACAACTCGTCCGGTGAGAATTGCTTCATCTGAAGGACGTCCTTCGCGTTTGATGAAACGAGAACCTTTTATTTTTCCAGCTGCATAATAACGCTCCTCATAGTCGACCATGAGTGGAAAATATCCTCCGATTCTGGATGCTCCTTTGCTCATCACGGCTGTTGCCAAAACAACAGTGTCGCCATAACGCACCGTTACTGCTCCATTGGCTTGCTTGGCGAGAAGACCTGTTTCGATCTCCAAAACGCGTCCTCCTATTTGCAGAGACCACTTTTTATGTGCCATAAAACACTTTGGCCCATGATTGATAGCGCCAATAAAACAAAAACACGCAAGAGGCTGAAAAACAACAGCTGAAAATTCAAGAAATAAAATTCTCGGCTGTGGTTTGTCTGCCTGATGGCAAATTGTCGAATCAGGGCATCAACAAGGGTTTTTAAAAATAATTTATTAACCTCGTTAACGTTTAGAATAATAGCTTATTTAAGGCATTTTGTCAATAAAACAAAAAAGAACATTTTTGGTGTTCTTTTTTGTTTTCCATTGCAATATGTATATTTGTTATTTGATTTTTCTGTTCAGAGTGTCTTGCTTTCCCGTGTAAATCAAAAATTTCTTTTTGTTGTCAGACAAATTGACGAATTCATCAAGCGCTTCCACGAGTTTTCCGCTGGTGCTTTCAGCAAAAGCCATTCCTTCCACTCTGCAGCCAGTGGTGCTTTGGATGTATTGCACCAAAGGAATATAATCTCCGTCTCCAGAAACCAAAACAATCACATCCAGACTTTTGGAAAGTTTGATTGCATCAACCGCAATTCCCACATCCCAGTCACCTTTTTTGGCTCCGCCTGGGAAAATTTGCAGGTCCTTGGTTTTGACTTCAAAGCCTTGTTTTTCCAAAGCTTCAAAAAATTTCTCTTCTTGTCCTTCAAGTGTCTTGATTCCATAGGCAATGGCTCTGATGAAGACTCTCTCGCCAACAGCTTCTTCGAGAACTTTTTGAAAATTCACTTTTTTGCCATAAAGCGCTTTGGCACTGTAGTAGAGGTTTTGAATGTCGACCAAAACTCCCACGCGCTGCTCTTTTGATCTAAGCATATAAATTATATTTTAGGATTTACGCATTTGCCCTCGACCAAACATCAAAGTTCATCATACACGGGTTTTTATGAAACAAAAATAATCCTTGGGCTGACCTCACCTGATGTTTGGCTCGGACAAACGCGTAAAAGTCCTATATTATTAAAAACAAAAGACAGGAAAAACCTGTCTTTTGTGAATAGAAATTACCCCTTAAGACCAAGGTCTTTGATAATTTTCTTGTATGATTTTTCGTTGGTCTTCTCAAGATAGGCCAGAAGCTTTCTTCTTTTGGCAACCATTTTCAGTAAACCTCTGCGAGAATGGAAATCCTTCTTGTTCTTCTTTAGATGAGAAGTCAGTTTCTTGATTCTCTCTGTGAACATCGCAACTTGATATTCTGGAGAACCGGTGTCTTTGTCGTGACGTTTGACATCCTTGGTCACTTTTTCCTTTTGCTTGTGCGTTAAAGCCATAGCATTTTGGTGGCAATATACTCGTTTTGGTTACCTTGGGTGAAAATCACACCAATGAAAGGCCGAAAACCAATACATGCTCAAATATTAATTACTTAAAAACCATAACACACCAGTCCTTGTTTGGCAAGGGACTATATGATTGCTGCAGCAGCAACTTTGTCTCCAGCTGATGGCTTCATGATGCGGACTCCTTGGGTTGCCCTTCCAAGGACTGAAATGCTGGCAAGAGGAATGCGGATTATTTGTCCTTGAAGCGAAGTGATGATGAGGTCGCCGTCAATTTCATCAGTGTTGACGATGTGCGCTTCAACAAGTTTTCCAATCTTGGTGGTCACCTGGGCTGTTTTGATTCCGGATCCGCCTCTGTTTTGGATCTTGTATGATTCAAGGGCAGTGCGTTTTCCGTAACCATTTTCAGAAATGATGAGCACCTGGTTTCCTTTTTGTCCTTCAATCACAATGTCCATTCCGATCACGCGGTCATCCTTTTTGAGTTTTATTCCGCGAACTCCGGCAGCACTTCTTCCCATGGCTCTGACATCTGATTCTTTGAAATGGATGGCTTGTCCTTGGGCTGTGCTGATGACGATTTCATCCGTTCCAGTTGTTGGTTGCACCCAATTGAGCGTGTCTCCTTTTTCCAAGGTGATGGCAATCAAGCCTGAGCGACGGACATTGTCAAAATCTTCAACTTTTGTTTTTTTGACAACTCCAAAGGTTGTGGCCATGAAGAAGAATTTATATCCGTCAGTCTTGTTGTATGGAATCATGGCGGTTATTTTTTCTTCCGGTGAAAGTTGCAAGAAATTCACCACTGCCTGTCCTTTGGATGTGCGGGAAGAATCCGGAATTTCATAGGCTTTTGTTTGGAAAACCTTCCCAGTGTTGGTGAAAAACATCAAATTGTCATGTGACATCACGCTGGTTACTTTTTCAATGACATCGCCTTCTCTGGTGGTGGCTCCGATTACGCCTTTGCCTCCGCGTTTCTGCACCTTGTAGACATCAGGATTCATCCTTTTGATATATCCATCTTGGGAAATGGTGATGATGGCTTCTTCATTGGGAATAACATCTTCTTGTTTGAATTCCTCAATGCCATTTTTGAGAACTTTGGTTTTGCGCTCGTCGCCATATTTTTCTTTGAGCGCTATCAATTCGTCTTTCACAACTCCAAGAATTTTCTTTGGACTGGCCAATAAATCTTCAAGCACGGCAATGAGAGCCAGTTTTTCCACCAATTCGTCTTCAATTTTCTTGCGTTCAAGTCCGGCCAATGTTTGCAAACGCATTTCCAAAATTGCAGTGGCCTGTCTTTCTGAGAGTTTGAATTTGCGCATCAAATTGGCATGAGCTTCTTCCCTGGTCGGAGATTTCTTGATGGTTTCAATGACTGCATCGATATTGTCCAAAGCAATTTTCAATCCTTCCAAAATATGTGCACGATCCTTGGCTTTGTTGAGCTCAAATTGGGTTCGGCGTTTGACCACGATGTTGCGGTGCAGAATATAGTGTTCCAAAATTGATTTCAAAGACAAAATCTGAGGATCGATGCCGTCAACCAAAGCCAGCATGTTCACATTGAAGTTTTTTTGCAGATCAGTGGCCAAATATAATTTGTTCAGAACTTTTTGGGCATAGGCATCTTTTTTGAGTTCAATGACGATGCGTACTCCATCTTTGTCGGATTCATCACGAAGATCTTTGATTCCTAAAATTTTTCCTTCTTTGACTAGGTCTGCAATCTTGATGATCAAATTGGATTTGTTGGTCAAATAAGTTATTTCTGTGATGACAATATTGAAGCTTCCGGATTTTGTTTCCACAATTTCCGCCTTGGCCCGGGTGACAATTTTTCCGCGACCAGTCGAATAGGCTTCTTTGATTCCGGGAGTGTTGTACATGATTCCGCCTGTTGGAAAGTCAGGACCTTTGATGAATTGCATCAAATCGTCAACATTGGCCTGCGGGTTGTCGATCAAATGATTGATGGCATCAGCCAATTCGTTGAGATTGTGCGGAGGAATGTTGGTGGCCATACCGACAGCGATTCCCATTGTTCCATTAAGCAGCAATTGCGGAAGTTTGGCCGGAAGCACTACTGGTTCTTTGTGGACTCCATCAAAGTTCGGAATGAAATCAACGGTGTCCTTTTCAATGTCAAAAAGCATTTCTTCGGCAATTGCTCGAAGTTTTGCTTCCGTATAACGATAAGCAGCAGGACTGTCTCCATCCATGGAACCGAAGTTTCCTTGTCCCCACACGAGAGGATAGCGGAGTGAAAAGTCTTGTGCCAAACGAACCATGGAATCATACACGGCAGTGTCGCCATGTGGATGATATTTTCCCAACACTTCTCCGACCACGGTGGCCGATTTTCGAAATTTGGCTGAAGGTCTCAGACCAGTGTCCCACATGGAATACAAAATTCTGCGATGCACAGGCTTGAGTCCGTCGCGCACATCCGGAAGAGCTCGAGCAATAATGACACTCATAGCATAGTCCAAATATGATTGTTGGACTTCAGCCACGATTTGGCGTGGTTGGATATTTTCAGGGACAAAATCTAATTTGTTTTGAGCAACTGCTTTCATGGAAATTAAGCAAAATTCGTCTAAGCCTTGCTTATCCGAATTTTCATGTTAAATATTTGTTTAAAAGTTTTTCGGTCTAATCTTTTGTTGGTATTATTTTCTATTTAGGTCAAACAGTTTGCTGGTGCAAAATGAAGGAATAAAAAATAATATTGGCACAAGATTATTGTGCTGGTGATGCTGTCGGCAAGTCGGAATAGCCGCTGGCTTGAGGAGTTTCAGTTGTGGCTGGATATTGGAAATCAGAATTTTCTTGAGATGGTGCAGTGATGCCTTCGTTTCCTGCTGGCAAGGCTTGCTGGGCATAATCTTTGAGAGAAGGTGTTTGGCTTTGCAGATCTTTCAATTGTTGGGCAATGCCGCTGCCATCACTGGCTTGCTCTGTAACATTTTTTTGATTTCGAAACATGGCGCTGATGGAAAAAATCCAAATTGCAAAAATTATCAGCATGCAAAAAGTGACAGAACCCCACACCCAGCGCATGCGCACATGTTCAGGTTGCAATCGTATCTCTTCAATTTTTTCTGCAATATTCATAGGCACTTTTTATGCTTCATGATCCATCAAAACTATTTCCATCGTTTTACCTTCCAAATCTTTTTTCTTGATATTGAATTTGGCTGTTTTTTCTTTTGGACAGTTGCCCATCTCGCTGCAAAACTTGCTTTCATCCTCAATTTCAGCAGTTGATCCGGCAACTTTGTAGTGCATCGGAATAACGATGGTAGGTTCAATTTTGCGGATAAGTTCAGCAGCCTTTTTTCCGTCGATAGTTTTTCCTCCTCCAACCGGAACAAACAGAATGTCAACGCCATCAATTTCTTCAAGTTGTTTGCCGCTCAAATCGGATCCCAAATCTCCCAGATGACAAATCTTAAGTTCCTCGGCTTCAATTATATATATGGTCGAGCGTCCTTTTTCTGCTCCTTCAACATTGTCATGAAAAGAATCTATGCCGACCACGTTTATTCCCTTGACTGCATATTCCCCTGGAGTTTCAATGACAACAGGATCACCCTTGAGAGCGCCTACATTGCTATGATCGCGATGAGAGTGTGAAACAAAAACAATATCAGCTTGTCCTTGTGGCGGTCTGATTCCTAATTCTTTGTCAAAAGGATCAAAAAAAAGTGTGATATCCTCGGTTGCTCTGCCTCCTGGTTTGGTGGTTATTTTAAAACATGAATGACCGTAATATTGTATAAGCATTTTTTTTCTATTAATAATACAAAAGTAGCGTAACACATCAAAAGCACTTTGTCGAGAACTTTTTGCCTGATACTTGCCAAAAAATCAAACATGGGATAGAATAATCAAGTGGTTAATTAATTAAGAAAATTGAATAGTGAAATGCTTTAATTTCACATTATATTTCTTGATAATTTCCCTTAAAAAGGGATTTTTTTGTAACCAAAGTGC
>JAQTLF010000015.1:12340-25915 GCA_028715015.1 Candidatus Moraniibacteriota bacterium
TATTAATTATTAAAAAAGATGCAAGTGGCACACTTGCTAAAGCAAATATTATGGCAACAAAGAAAAAAGACATCCTCGACAAGCTTGCTGAGGAAGTTGATAAGATCAAAGAGGAAGAAGTTGTAGTTTCAGCTCCCAAAAAAGTGAAAAAAGCTGCAGCAACCGAAGAAGAAACAGATTTGTCACCCATGGCGGTTTTGTTGGAAGAAAATCCAATGAAAATCCCTCAGGTGGGCGATGTTTTGGAGGGAATTGTGATTGACATCACCTCAAATTCCTTGCTATTGGATCTTGGAGCATTGGGAACAGGTATTGTTTTGGGGAAAGAAATCAAAGACGGTCTTGCTATTGGCAAGGTCAAAAAAGGAGATAAGGTTGGAGCAACTTTGATCGACATGGAAAATGAAGATGGTTACATCGAACTTTCCATTCGTGAAGCTTCATATGAAAGAGCTTGGGATGATCTTGAAGCTAAAAGAGATGCGATGGGCGTGGTGACAACAAAAGTTTTGGATGCCAACAAAGGAGGACTCATGGTTGAGGTCAACGGTATTACTGGTTTCGTGCCAGTTTCACAACTTTCAAGTGAACACTACCCTCGTGTGGAAGATGGCGACAAGAACAAGATTCTTGAATTGCTCAAAAAACTGGTTGGAAAAGAAATGTTGGTCAGAATTCTTGATGCAGACAGAGCTTCTGAGAAATTGATCGTTTCTGAAAGAGCTGCTTCAAGCGAAAAAGAAAAAGAAGTCATTTCACAATTGCAAGCCGGAGACACAATCGAAGGTGAAATCAGCGGAGTTGTTGATTTCGGTGCATTCGTGAAATTTTTGCCACCAGCAAAAATGGCATCTGATCGTGAAAGCGACAAACTTGAAGGATTGGTGCACATTTCAGAGTTGGCTTGGCAACTTATTGATGACCCAAGAACAATCGTGAAAACCGGTGACAAAGTCAAAGCGAAAATTATCGGTATTGATGATACTAGAATTTCTCTTTCAATGAAGGCTTTGGCCAAAGATCCTTGGAGTGAGATTGCTGAAAAATACAAAGTAGGCGACACCGTGCAAGGTAAAATTGACAAAATCAACCCATTTGGAGCCTTTGTTTATCTTGACAAAGATATCCATGGACTTGCTCACGTCAGTGAATTCCAGGATGTGTATCCAGGAAAGAAAATGGATGAAATTTTGCATGCCGGAGAAACTTATGACTGGAAAATCCTTTCAATTGAGCCAAAAGATCACAGAATGGGCTTGATGATCGTGAAAGCTTAAAGTCACAAAAAACTTGTTTTAAAACAAAAAGCCGCCAGCAATGGCGGCTTTTTTGTGCTCAAATACTTGCTTTATGCTAAAATATGCATATACTTAGTTAACCTATATTTAATGCATAAACAATGAAAAACAATAATAAAATATTGGTCATAAGTGGCCCAACGGGAAGTGGTGAAAGCACAATCACGAATAAAATTATAGCAAAAAATCCAGTATTTCAGCGCCTTATCACGGCAACGTCCAGGCCAATGCGAAAGGGCGAACAAAATGGGAAGGATTATTATTTTTTTTCAAAAGAACAATTCGAGAAGCTTATAAGAGAAGGCGTTATTTTAGAACATACTTATATTGAAAACAGGGATACTTATTATGGAACGTATGGGCCTGAATTAAAAAAAGAAATGATTAATGGTTATGTGATAGTAAATGTTGATCGTATTGGCACAACTTATTACAAAAATAATTTTGACACGACCGCTATTTTTATTAAACCAGAATCCATTGAATCATTAAAAGTGCGACTAAGGAATAGAAATCCTGAAATGACTGATATTGAATTGGAAAAACGCCTGGAAAACGCCAAAAATGAAATTGAAAATGAAGAAAAATATTACGACGTAACAGTTGTTAATAAAGATGGCGCTCTTGCCGAGGCTGTTTCGGAAATCGAAAATATATTAAAGGATAATGATTTTGTGTTTTAGGAATAACTTATTATGGCGCAGTTTATCAAGACAATTCAAAACTTTGCATTTCAAAATGATCTTTGGAAAAAAAATTCCAGGATTGTTGTTGGTGTTTCCGGGGGTGGCGACAGTTCTTGTTTGTTGGATGTTTTGAGCAAATTGGCCCCAAAATATGATTTGCAAATCCATATCGCTCACGTGAACTATGCTCTCAGGGGAAAAGATTCGAAAGACGATGAAATTTTTGTGAGGCAACTGGCAGAAAAATACAGCTTCCCTGTCAGCATCATTTCGTCAAAAAAGGCTCAACACAAAGAAAATCTGGAAAACAGTTTGCGAAAAATCCGCTATGATTTTTTTGAGAAATTGCGCCGTGATTTGAAATTTGATCTGGTGGCTGTGGCGCACAATCAAGATGATCAAGCAGAAACCGTTTTGATGCGTATCATAAGAGGCAGTGGTCTGAATGGTCTTGGTGCTATGAAAGCCAAGTCGGGCAACATCATCAGACCGTTGTTGCAGACCAGCAAGGTTGAAATTTTGGCTTATCTGAAAGAAAACAATTTGGAATTTCGAACTGACAAATCAAACACCGATTTGAAATTCACCCGAAACAGGATCCGCCAAGGCCTGCTTCCCTATTTGGAAAAGGAATTCAATCCATCCATCAAAAAAACCCTCAGTGACTGGTCGCTGTCAGTTGCTGATGATTATGCTTTCATTGCCGACAGCGCGCAATTTTTTGTCACTTCGGTTTGTAAAAATAATAAGGAGGCTAAATTTGAGGCAAAAAAATTTCTTGATTTGCCAATTGCCATCCAGCGTCAGGCGCTGCGCATGGTTTTTGAAAAACTCAGGGGTGATGTGAATGATCTTGAAGAAGGACAAATCGCAGAAATGACAAAGCTGATCAAAAGCACAAAAAGCAAAACAAAAAATGCTGTCATCGGAGGCTTGAAGATATCAAAAAAGAGTGATAGTATAGAGATATTCTGCTGATTCCCCACAAATTTACAAATTGAATACAAATCTACAAATGTAAGACGTATTTTTATTTGTATATTGGTAATAAATTTGTAAATTCGTAGGGCAAGAGTTTTTATTTAAATCATTAATTGACATTTGTATTTATGGAAAAGTTATTAAAAAACGTTGGTTTTGTGGTTCTGTTTTTTCTGCTGGTTTCGACAGTGATGATTCTTTATAGTGGTCCTGCGCAAAAGCCAACGGATATCTCACTGAGCCAATTGGCCAACCAGGTCAATGATGGAAAAGTAAAAAGCATTGCCATTGATGCCAATGATCTGGCCATCGAACTTTCTGATGGCACCAAGGAAAAATCAGTAAAAGAGCCACAAAGTTCACTCACTGAATCATTGAACAATTATGGAGTGGACAAAAATAAAATCCAGGAAGTCACCATCGATATCAAGCAGGCTTCAGGCTTCTCTTCTTTTGCTGCCAACATCCTGCTTCCGATCCTGCTTCCCTTTCTCTTGATCGGGGCTTTCATCTGGTTCATGTTGCGTCAGGCGCAACGTGGAAATTCCCAGGCAATGTCTTTTGGAATGAGCAAAGCTCGTATGACTGATCCCAAGGACAAAAACAAGCGCACAACTTTTGCTGATGTTGCCGGAGCCAAAGAAGCCAAAGAAGAATTGGGAGAAATTGTGGAATTTTTGAAACATCCCAAAAAATTCATTTCCATCGGAGCTAAAATTCCCAAAGGTGTGTTGCTTTTGGGATCTCCAGGAACTGGAAAAACTTTGATGGCCAAAGCTGTGGCTGGCGAAGCAGGTGTTCCATTTTTCAATATCAGTGGATCTGAATTTGTGGAAATGTTTGTCGGAGTTGGAGCCAGCCGTGTGCGTGATCTTTTCAAACAAGCCAAAAAAAATGCACCAGCCATTGTTTTTATCGATGAAATCGACGCAGTTGGTCGTCATCGCGGAGCCGGTCTTGGTGGAGGTCATGATGAACGCGAACAGACATTGAATCAGATTTTGGTTGAGATGGATGGTTTTGAAGGCACAACCAGCGTGATTGTCATCGCAGCCACCAATCGTCCGGATGTTTTGGATCCAGCTTTGCTTCGTCCAGGACGTTTCGATCGTCGTGTGGTCATGGATTTGCCAGACATCAATGAACGGGAAGAAATCCTTAAAATACACATGAAAAACAAACCGGTGGAAAAGACCGTTGATGTGCGAAATCTGGCAGAAAGAACTTCCGGTTTTTCCGGAGCTGATCTGGCCAATCTGGTCAATGAAGCTGCAATTTTGTCAGTGAGACGCAGCAAAAAAACAATAACCGAAGATGAACTCAAAGAATCGATCGAAAAAGTCATTCTCGGACCAGAAAGACGTTCCAAAGCCATCAACAAAAAAGAAAAAGAAATAATCGCTTATCATGAAGCCGGACATGCTCTCATCGGAGCAACTCTGCCGAATGCAGATCCGGTGCAAAAAGTTTCCATCATTGCTCGTGGTCAAGCTGGAGGATACACATTGTCTGCTCCCACAGAAGACAAAAGTCTGCATTCAAGAGCCTATTTCATTGATGAACTGGCAACATTGTTGGGTGGACATGTCAGCGAACAAAAGTTCATGGGAGATGTGACAACCGGACCATCAAATGATCTGCAGCGCGCAACCCACATGGCACGCGCCATGGTTACCCGTTACGGCATGAGCACTTTGGGGCCAAGAACTTTTGGCAAAAAAGAAGAAATGGTTTTCCTTGGTCGTGAAATAAGCGAAGAAAGGGATTATTCAGACCACACTGCCGAGGCCATTGATGCTGAAGTTTCCCGCTATATCAGCGATGCCTACAAAACTGCTGAAAAAATTCTGACAGAAAAAGAAGATGTCCTCAAAAAAATCGTGGCCGAACTTCTGGAAAAAGAAACGATTGAAAGAGACGAATTCAACAAGATTGTCGGAATCGTGTTGCCAGAAAAGAAAGAAGAAACACCTGAAACAAAAACAGAGCAAGCATAGTTTGAATTTTCAGCTCGGGAACTTAATTGCAGTCTGCAAAAATTAAGTTCCCTTTGGTGAAAGTTAAAAATATGAAAACCATCAAATATTTTGACATCCTGAAAAAGGCTCTTTTGATGACCTGGAACAACAAGTTTCTGTGGGTTTTCGGTCTGCTTATTTTTTTGGGATCCTTGTTTTCCAATGTGAATGTTGACACAAACAAATTGTCCAATCAAAATTATGTGTCATTTGGCAGTCACCCTGGAATTGTCGGTTTTGTTTCTGTTGCCATGCTTTTGTTGATCGCTGCCCTTTTCTTGCTCAGAATTGTTTCCATGGCTGCCATAATCAAATCAGTCAGTGACATCAATCTCTACAAACAGCTCAAAATCAAAAACATTCTTCAGGAATCAAGAGTGTTTCTTTGGAGAATTTTTTTGCTGGAAATCATTATCGGCCTTACCTTGCTGGCTGTCGCCTTGGTGCTTTCCATTCCGGTGGTCTATCTGTTTGCCCTGAATGCCAAAGCGCTTGCCTGGATTGCGCTTGTCGGCGCCATTGTCATCATCTTGCCTTTGCTGGTGCTGGCGTATTATTTGCGAAGATATGCTATAATATATATCGTGCTGGGAAATTTCAAAATAAGAATTTCTTTGGAAGCTGCCTATCTGATGTTTGAAAAAAACAGCAAAAAAAGCTTGCTTATGGGTGTAGTCTCCATATTCTTGGGAATTGCCTTTTGTGCCACTCTTATTGCTGCAGGACTGCTTTTGCTTATTTTGCTCTCACCTTTCGGATTGATTGCCTATTTTGTTTTTGCCAAAGTCGGATTGATGGCAATTTCAATTTTGGGCGCATTTATTGGAGCACTATTGATGCTGGCAATGTTTTCCTGGTATGAAGTTTTTCTGCAAGCTGTCTGGGTGTTTTTCTTCCAAGAAATCGGATTTGAAAAACAAAAAGAAGCAAAGAAAGTTGAAAATTTGGAATCCGAGGTGGAAATCCCATCTCCCGAAACAGTTTAAAAATGACCACTTAGCTCAGTTGGTTAGAGTATCACATTGACATTGTGGGGGTCGGTGGTTCGAGTCCACTAGTGGTCACAAATGGTTTTAGGTTTCATGATAGCGCTACATTCTTGTCCGCCTCGGGCGGAGACATTGTAGAGGTCTGCAGTTCGAGTCTGCATAAGTCCACCATTTCATCAAACAAAAAAACAACACCTTATTCTAGTGTTGTTTTTTTGTTAAACGCTATTAATGTGAAATTGTTTTACTTTGTATTTTTTACATCTAAACTACCGTTGCCTTTTTTGTCTGTGGTATAGCTTAAACTAAAAGGAAATTGATCATTCTTATTCATAATTGCTGCTTTACCTGCTGAATCAGAAATTCCATAATTTGTAAGTCTAGCGGTAGCACTTATACCTGCACCTGTCCAAACTTGTTCTATAGCGGTGAGATTCGCAAAACCATTATCACTAGGGTTGGCGGTTATTATTAATTGTGTACCAAGTTGATCAATTTGCGTTAGGGCATTTTGAGCTAGACTTGCTGGTTGAACAATTCTGCCGTTTAATTTTTTAGGAACAAAACCATTAACATTTTCATTTTTTGCAATTGTTTGGGCTTTTTCAAATTCAAGATTGTATTGTTCGGTGGATGTTAGTGTATAACAAGCCACATTGTTGGCGCATTGCATGTATGTCATAAGACCTTTCATATTTCCTCCGTCAAGCAGTTGGCTTGGGTTGGTGACGATGTTTTGTAAGTTCGTTGCAAACGCTTGCCCAGCAATGGCTTGTTTTGCTTGATTGACAAGGTAGGCGTCATAATTTGGCCCGATACCTTCATAATTCAGTGACGATAGTCGTCCCTGACTCACTGTGTTAAAAAACGAATTCATTTGAGCCATGGCACGTTGTTGAGGAGATACATAAAGATAATTATTGAAGTCACGAATTATTGTTCCATCTGGTCCATCGCCAACTAAAAGGGATGTTGCTTCTTGTACAGCTAGGAGTGCCAATACTTTGTTTAAAAGTAAAGATTGTGCTGTTCCTGCAGTAAAAGACATTTCAGCCATGTGCCCAAAATAACTTCCAACTTGCGCAATAACGCCAGGTATTTTCATGGCATAATCAAGGAGTTGTGTTGGCAGCATTGACCAAACAGCAGCATTAGTTGGTTTTGGTATTGAGGTTGAAAAAAATAATATTACCGCAAAAAGAATTGTAAAAAAATATTTTTTAAGCATGATAATTATGAAAAATAAGCAATTTTTTATATTAACTAGTTTGAGTCAATCTCAATTTGTTTAAAATAATTTGAAACATCATTCGATATAAAATTTTGCAGAATAAGAGCTAAATCATGAGCTTTATTCAGTAATATTATTTTGCTCATAGGATCATTGATATTTGAATTGCCAGAATCTCTTAGTAATAATATTCCCATAACTATTCTGGAAAATTTTATGTGCAGACCGGTCATGGTTTCTGGAACCTCAAGTCCATTATATTGTTGCAGAAATATATCAAGCCTATTGCTCATGTCCGCAAAGTATTCCGTGTTTGTTGGATCTGCTGGATTTGATATGTGATTTTCAAATACCTCCCTAAAAGAGTCAAGTTCATCTGAGTTAGTTATGGTCACTGGTGCGTTGCTTTCTAATAGATATGCAACTTGTAATAAATAATGGATAGCGTCTTCATTAAGTTTTTGTTTTTTGTCTGATATTGATAGTTCTGAATATGTTTGTGGCAGTATTGCTAAATGTGATCCATCAAAAATAGGAAGAGAATCTTCTGTTACTGGAATTATTTTATCGGATAGTTCCGTATTGTTGAAATCCTGAATATCAGCTGTTGTTATCTGCTTATTATCTTTCGAAGATAGAAATTGTTTAAAATTTTGAATGTAAGAATCAGTTAATGATGGGCTGGCTATTGGTTGCTTTTTATTTAAAAGTTCATCAACGTTACTATTGTTTGATAATAATTTATCACCAGGGGCGGGTTTCAGTGGATCATATCCGCTTTTCACTTCCACGCCATCAGAATAGCCATCTCCATCTGTGTCTGAATTGTTTGGATCAGTCCCATATAATTTTTCCTCAGAATTTGTCAGTCCGTCGCAATCGGAGTCGATTGATTTGTCGCAGCTTTTCTGGTTGCCATTTTTTGTGTCATCAGCTTTAACATAGGAAAAATAATTGAAACCAGCAAAAAAAATGCAAGCTGAAATGAGTAGAAATTGTTTTATGTGTTTTATCTTTATATACATATGTCACAATTATACCATTTTTATTTTTTTGCACAATGCTTTGAATACATCAGTACGATATGTATTTAATATAAATCAAAAGCTACCATTATTGCCGGTAATCAATAATATACATATCAATATAAACTAATATATAAACAAACATAGCAAATCTCACGCGCCCTTTTGTTTGTTACAATTTTTGTTGCGGCACGCAATTAAAGCAAGCAGCATCCAAAGCAAAAGACTTCCCTGCTGTATATCCCAAAAATAATGATCAAACAGCATTATAAAGACAAAGGCTATCAATATTCCCTTTAAGCACATAACATATTCGGCATTTTCTTCTAAATTGTTCCACGTGGAACAATTTGTTTTTCTGAATAATAACAATAGAAAGCAAGCAAAAGCAGCCAATACGAATACACCATATTCGGTGGCTATATTTAGGAATACATTATGCACTGGTTGGTATTGCCATGATTCCAAGTCGTATGTCTTCGCCATATTTATGATTTCTTGTCCTGCGCCAATTCCAATAAATGGATGAACCGCAATTGTTCCACGTGAAACATTTAGATAAAAATTCCTTTCCTGAAGGCTTTTTGTGAACAATGATTGCATGTCTGGCTTTATGATTGCAATAAGCAAAATTAAAATTCCCAAAATCAAAACAAATTTCCCTTTAAATTGTTCCACGTGGAACAATTGTTTTAATGCTTGGTAATTAATGTTTGATTGCTGGTTGTTTTTGTGTTTTAAAATTGTTCCATCCTCCCAATTGGCGGACAGGCGTGGAGCAATTCCAATTCTAGATTGATATTTTATGTATAATAATCCCACAAATAAGCCAATAATAGCAGATTTGGAGAATGTTAGAAAAAGTGCAATTGCTTGTATGGTAATTATTGTTTTTGATAAAATTGTTCCACGTGGAACAATTTTAAAATATTCAGGCAACATTTTTTTCCAAAGAGTATGCTTTTCATTGCAAGTTTCTTTATTGTCAAATTGTTCCATCCCAGTAGAAATGTTCCACGTGGAACATTTTACGGGACAGGCGTGGAACAATTTGAAATACGTCAGTGTTGTTATGATTGAAAAAACCAAAAATCCTCCAAATATGTTTGGATGTGGAAATAATCCGTATGCTCTAATATGGGTATTTCCATTTAATATTATTTTGGCGACACCTGGAATTTCAGGAAACAATAAGCTTTCTTTGAGCCAAAATAGACCGATGGAATGTTGCAGAATTATTTGTGCGATTCCAATTAAGGCTTGAATAAGACCAATTGTGATGATTACGGATGAGGCTTTTCGCAAATTGTTCCACGTGGAACAATTGGAGATTGCATTATTTGTCTGTATTTGAAAATGTTCCACGTGGAACATTTTCAAATGTTTTGATTGAGTGCCGGATGTATTCTCTTGAATTGTTCCACCCTCCGATTTGGCGGGCAGGCGTGGAACAATTTTAATTATATAAAAATATAAAAAAACAAATTCCAATAATTTTATTGATCGGTATAATGCAATGGTTTCATTTATTGACCAGAGTATTGAAATAAAGGAAAAAAGCGCTATAGATAAGGGAAATATCCAGATATAATTTTTTATGATATAAGCATATGCTTTCTTTGATAATGAAATTGTTCCATCCCAGTAGAAATGTTCCACCCTCCCAGTCGGCGGGCAGGCGTGGAACATTTTACGGGACAGGCGTGGAACAATTTTTGATTTATTTTGCTGAGTTGGGAAAGGGAATGATATATTTGACAATAATATAATATTATTGCATAATATATAAGAAATAAATGTCAAAAATAAGAAGATGTCAGATAGGTAGATGTATACCCCGGTGTATTCATTGAAAGAATTGTTGATTGGAACAAAATAGAGAATTTTTCTTATTGAGAGGGTGAATGTGATCAGAAATGCATAAAAGAACCAAATGTCTGGCTGGCTGATAAAATTCTTCCAGATACCGATGATATTTTTTCTCATAAGTCCATTATAGCGCATTTTTGTGATCTTATCATTGACCATTACTGTAGGATTGCTATTATTAATAAGTTGGACATATTTGGGCCCATAGTATAGCGGTAGAACAGATCCATGGCATGGATCAAATCGGGGTTCGACTCCCCGTGGGTCCACATCGAAAAGTTTTAAATGCAAAACCTAATCTAATTCAAGGCCTCCATAGCTCAATGGATAGAGCTGGTCCGTCCTAAGGACAAAATGTGGGTTCGATTCCTGCTGGGGGCACATCGTAAAAACTTATGATTCGCAAGATACCAAAACCGGTTGTTGAAGTGTTGAAAAAAATTCAAGAAAAAAAATTCGAGGCGTACATTGTCGGTGGCTGCGTGCGTGATTTGTTGTTGGACAAATTGCCGAAAGATTGGGACATCACTACCAATGCCAAGCCAGCTGAAATAATGGAAATTTTTCCAGACAGTTTTTATGAGAATGATTTTGGAACGGTCGGAGTTAAGGTTGAAAAATTTGTTCAAAACGGAATCTTCAAAGAAGACAGGGAACACGATGTCATCGAGGTTACAACATATCGAATTGAGTCGACATATTCCGATCGCAGACGTCCTGATGAAATCAAATTCGCACAGACGTTGGCGGATGATTTGGGTCGCAGGGATTTCACGATGAATGCGATAGCTTTAAAAATTTCCAATTTCCAATTTCCAATTTCCAATAAAAAAGAAGATGAATCATCTGAAGCAACTGTTGATTATGAAATTGTGGATTTGTTTGAAGGTCGCGAGGACATAGACAAAAAAATGATCCGCAGCGTGGGCGATGCTGATGAAAGATTCAATGAAGATGCACTCAGGATCATGCGAGCCATCCGTTTTCATGCGCAGCTTGGTTTTGAAATTGAAGAAAAAACTTTTCAAGCTATTGAGAAAAATGCACATCTTATCAAACATGTAGCACTTGAGAGAATCAAGGATGAACTGACACGCATCATTCTTTCAGACAATCCGGCGGAGGGAATCGACATGATGCACCGAGCCGGACTCTTGATGCATGTGATTCCTGAATTGGAAAAAGGCATTGGTGTTGCGCAGAACAGGCATCATATCCACACGATTTATAAGCATCTGATTTTGGCTTTGAAATTTTGTCCATCAAAAAAACTTGAAGTGCGCTTGGCGGCTCTTTTTCATGACATCGCCAAACCTCAAACAAAACGAGGCGAGGGAGAATTCGCAACATTCTATAACCATGATCATGTGGGAGCAAGAATTGTCAGGCAGATTTTGACGAGATTGCGTTTTTCAAATGAAGTCATTGAAAATGTTTCAATGTTGGTTGATAATCACATGTTTTATTACAATCCTGATGAAGTGGGTGAGGCTAGCGTCAGAAGGCTCATAAAAAAAGTCGGTCTTGAAAACATGAAAGACTTGATGGATTTGCGCATTGCTGATCGGTTGGGAAGCGGCACGCCGAAAGCCAAACCTTATAAGCTTAGGCATTTGGAATATGTGATTGAAAAAGTTTCCAAGGATGCGGTTTCGGTCAAGATGTTGAAAATCAATGGCAATGATTTGATGAATGATTTGAACGTTCCTGCTGGTCCGAAAATAGGTGCGATTTTGGATGTGCTTTTGTCTGAAGTTATTGAAGAAGCTGAAAAAAACAACAAAGAACATCTCTTGAAGCGCGCCAAAGAATTGTCTGATGAAGACATGATAAAACTTCGTGAAATGGCCAAAGAAAAAATTGAAGAAAAAAAAGAAGAAGATGAAAGGGAAATCAAGGAGAAATATTGGGTTAAATAAAAGAAAGATACAGAAAAAACATATACATAAACATTACCAGAAAAACATATTTTTCTTGGTAATGTTTTTTGTTTAGAAAATAGGCTATCAATATTGCCGCCAATATACCGATATAAAGCATTGATTTAAATTGAAAATAAAAAGGTAAAAAAATAAAAACTAGAGCATAAATTATTGTGATTATTATTTTTGCTTTCTTTTCTCCAAAGATTACGGGAATTGTTCGTATGCCTTCTTTCTTATCGCCAGCATAGTCTTTGATGTCTTTTAGGTTGGAAAGTAGGGCCTGCACTATTCCTATGATAAATATGGCAGAAATCGGAAAAGCTTTTATCTGTTGGTTGTGTGAGACAAGAAAAAAACCAGCCATAACTGTTGATACTGTGGCCAGACCAATAAGTATTGATGAAGAAATGAAATGTCTTTTTAGCCTTAATGGTTTAGAGGAATATATATAGTAGCTGGCAGTGAGCAAAACAAGAAAAAAGGTTGATGTTTGATTTATTAAAAAAAATCCGAAAATAATAAGTATTGCTAATATGTTGGATATTTTTTCCCAATCGTCAATCGATATGATTTCCTTAGCCAATGGACGGTTTGTGTTTGTAAGCTTATCTATGGCAATATCTTCTCTGTCATTAATAAATGTTTCCCAAACAAGAACCAATCCTAACATTAGAAAAAACATAACAATGGAAACCATGTTTGCTATATTACCAAAGTTTATTTTTTCAAAAAGATGTGAACTGATTATCATTCCTATGCTGGCAATTAAAAAGTAATTAAAAATTCTTTCTACTCTGACAGTCGTTGTTATTATTTCAGCAGCATTTTTATATGATTTCTTAAAAAGGAAAAATCCTTGGATCAATACAAATATCCATAAAAGCTGTCCCAGGAATATGTCTTGCATAAAATTTATTTGTTGAAGTTTTTCCATGCCAGATAATGAATTTTGAGTATAAAAAAGAAGACTGCTTGTGAGCTCGTTGATGTATGTAAAAACTGCTAATGAGTTGGCCTTGTCTGAAAAACTTATAATCAGCAAGCTTGGCAAAATTGAATATAAAAAGAAAATAAGGCAACCAATAAAAGCACCAATAAGTGATTTGAAAATACTTTTTGAATAATGATATATATAAAAAGCAACCGATGTTATTAATATTAATCCTGCAAGATGGAGCCCTGGTGTTATGCCGGGGATGGAAATAGAAGTGAATGTCTTAATAAATTGATCTATTAAAAGTTTTGGCCAAATTATAACATATCCTATAGGTAAACCAGCGCCTTTGGTCAAAAGTAAATCAATGATTGGTGGAAGCAAAATGAAAAGATGAATCCATAACAAAAACAAAAAGATTTTTTTTATGTTTGTTTTTGTTATAATAAACAACAAAATTGAAAAAGAAAGAAAAAAAGATATATAAAAAAGTGGTATGTGGACATAAATCCCATTCCAGGGGAAAAGATATCCTAAATAATCAGGCGATGAATAGCTTTCCAAAAAAAGGCGAATCATTGATAGGCAAAAAAGAGATGAAAAAATTTTTATCAAAGAC
>JAQTLF010000016.1 GCA_028715015.1 Candidatus Moraniibacteriota bacterium
GCTCAAGTTGAGGAAGAAATTTTGATGCAGCCTCCAAGAGGTATGCGCGATTTGTTGCCAGGTGATCAGCCATATTGGAACCAATTGAGAAGGGTGCTTTCAAAGCTGGCCATTGACTATGGCTTTCAGCGCATCGACACTCCTGCTGTGGAATATGCGAATTTGTTCGTGCGTTCAATCGGAAAGGGAACCGACATTGTGGACAAGGAAATGTATATTTTCAACACCAAAGGCGGAGACAAAGTGGCGCTCAGGCCTGAATTGACAGCAGGAATCGGCAGAGCCTACATTCAACATGGCATGACTGTGCTTTCCAAACCTGTGAAACTTTTTTCCACCGGACCGGTGTATCGCTATGACCGTCCGCAAGAAGGTCGTTATCGCGAACATTTTCAAGCAAACTTTGATGCTTTTGGCGAACAGGATCCGATTTTGGATGCCCAACTTATCCAACTGGCACATCGCGTGGTGACAAGTCTGGGAATCAAAAACATCCAATTCCAAGTAAACTCCATCGGTTGTCCAAAATGTCGCAAAGAATATCAGGAACTTTTGGTGGCCTATTTTGAATCAAAAAAACAAAAACTTTGTCTCAACTGTAAAAAAAGATTGGAAATAAATCCACTCAGGATTTTGGATTGCAAAGAAGACAAATGTATCCAGGTCGCAGCCACGGCTCCGCAATCAATCGACAGACTTTGTGGAGAATGTCGTGTGCACTTCAAAAGCTTGTTGGAATATCTCGATGAATTGGATCTGCCATATGTGATCAATCCTAGACTGGTGAGAGGTTTGAGCTATTACACCAAAACAGTTTTTGAAATCTGGTCTGCTGACGAAGAGGGTAAGAAACATTCTCTTGGTGGTGGTGGACGCTATGATAATCTGATTTCAGAACTTGGCGGCGAGCAAACTCCGGCAATCGGATTCGGAATCGGTATGGACAGGATCGTGCAGGAAATGAAACGCGTGCACGCCAAAATGTACAACGAACCAAAACCTCGTGTGTTCTTGGCGCAACTTGGGGATCTGGCCAAAAAGAAAAGCCTCAACGTTTTTGCGGAACTTCAGAAAAATGGAATTTTGACAGCGGAAAGTTTTGGACGAGGCAGCTTGAAATCACAATTGCGTGTGGCTGACAGGCTTGGAGTTGAAATAACTCTGATCATCGGACAAAAAGAAGCCCTTGATGAAACGGTTATTGTCAAAGATATGGTCAGCGGTACCCAGGAAACGGTCAATCACGAAAGACTTATTGGCGCAGTGAGAAAAATCCTGAAAAACAATGTCATTGTGTCGCATGAAGGTCATGAAATCGAATAACAATTGACTTATTTTGGATTGTCAGTATAATATGATAGGTTAGAGATAAGAAAATTAAACTATAGAGAGGAGGCCATGCATGATTGAAGTAAGAAAAAAAGAAAAGGAGACTACTGAAAGCCTGATGCGAAGATTTTCTCGTAAAATCCAGCAAAGTGGCGTTTTGGTGCGCGCACGCAAAACCAGATTCCGCAGAGATGAAAAAAGCAAAACCGAAAAACGCGACGAAGCTCTATACAAGGTCCAAATTCGTAAAGAAATTGATAAGCTTAAAAAACTTGGAAAATTTGACGACGAAGCCTTGAAAAACATCAAGCGAAAAATGTAGCACATGATGCAAACAATGCGGACCTCGGTCCGCATTGTTTGCAAATTCGTTCTATTTTTTTAGGCTCATATGATTGTTTTTTTAATTTTTTTTACATACTCTTTAGAGCTTACGCATTTGCCCTCGACCAAACATGTAAGTTCTAAAATTAAAACCTATGACACAAAAAGAAAAAATCTTGGATGATTTGAAAACAGCCATGAAAGCTGGCGACACTTTGCGTCGCGACACATTGCGACTCATTGATAGCGCCATAAAAAATACTGAGATTGAAAAGAAAAAACGTGAAGAGGGACTTTCTGATGAAGAAGTTTTGGAAGTGATTGCGCGCGCAGTCAAACAACGCCAAGACAGCATACGTCAATTTGAGGACGGCGGTCGCGCCGACTTGGCAGAAAAAGAAAAAGTTGAACTTGAAATCCTGATGCCATATTTGCCAGCGCAACTTTCAGAGGAAGAAATTTCCAAAGTGATTGCTGAAATTGTGACAACTTCCGGTGCAACCGGTGTCAATGATCTTGGAAAGGTGATGGGGCAGGCCATGGGAAAGTTGAAAGGTCAAGCTGACGGAAACGTGGTGCGTGAAATCGCCAAGAAAATGCTGGAAAAATAAAAGTCATTGATTATCGCTCGGATATGTTTTTCTTTTTGTCACGGTAAAACAATTGCAACTTTTGACATAACACCAAAGTGACTTGTTTTGAGTGAAAAAATATCCTCGCTTTAATTGTCTTGCAATTTTCATACAGTGATAAAAAGAAAAATGTATTCGAGCGATCATAGTCAGCGATTTTTATATTTTCCATATACATGAAATTTATTCTTGAAATCAATAATAAGACGGCTCAAAAATTTTCCAAAAAAAAGTTTTTGGGTGTTTTTGCGCGCACGCTTGAGTTGGCAAAGTTGCAATGTTTGGAAAACAAAACGCTGGAACTTAGCGTCGCTTTGGTTGCGGAAGATGAAATCCAGACTTTGAACACGCAATATCGTCAAAAGAAAAAACCCACCGATGTGCTTTCATTTTGTGAATATGAATCAGTGAAGGATCTTTGCAATGAAAAACAAGAGCATGTTTTTTTGGGAGAACTTATAGTGTGTCCTGAATATATCCGAAAAAATGCCCAAGAAGATGGCGAATCTTTGGAATATGCGCTAACATATATAGTGTCGCATGGAATTTTGCATTTGCTGGGATTTGATCATGGCAAAAAAATGTTTGATCTTCAGCGCAAGGTTGCTGATGATTTGGCGGTATAAATAAAAAATTCAAAATTAAAATCAATATATGGATGAAATCAAAAGATTCAAAAGAAGCTTGGGACATGCTTTTGACGGCATGAAATATGCTGTGTTGCATGAGAAGAATTTTCGCATCGAGCTTCTGGTCGGCTTCATGGTTTTGGCTCTGATTTTCATTTTCAAGGTCAAAAATTGGGAAGCGATCATTTTGATTTTGATGATGATGTGGGTTTTCATTTCCGAGCTTACCAATACCGTGCTTGAACGGGTGGTGGACATTTTGAAACCCAGAATCCATCCGTATGCCAGGCTTATCAAAGATCTGATGGCAGCAGTCGTTCTTATATCAGCGATCGTTTCGATAATTGTGGGTGTGATAATCTTCTATCCGTATTTCAGGGAATTAGCTGGAGCGCTTTGGTTTGATTAATCCGGAGCGTTTTGCTGCAAACGATCAATTGGTGTTTTTTGCAAAAATGTTGGAATTCGTATATAATATATTGAGGAAGTAGAACTAAAAACCGAATTTCTAATATCTGATAACTAATTCCTAATTAATTTCAAATGCTTGAATTTTTGCTCCAATCTTATTTTGGGGATAAATTTATGTATTGGACATTAAGATCTTGTTGGAAATTAGAAGTTAGAAATTAGAATTTTTTTAATAATAATATGGCCAGAGACAATAGTGCATTAATCGTAGGGATAGACATCGGTTCAACAAATGTGCGTGCTGTGATCGCTGAACGGATCAGAGGCGAGGAACAACCTCGTGTCATCGGTGTGGGCGTGGATGGATCATTCGGAATCAGGCGCGGCGTGATCACTGATGTCAACGATGTCACCAAAGCTATTGTCGGTGCGGTTGAAAATGCTGAACGAATGGCTGGAGTACAGATCAGAAGCGCTGTTTTGAACATCGGAGGATCCGACATCGGTTTTCAGAGTTCGAAAGGTGTCATTGCAATCGGCAGGGCTGATGGCGAGGTCACCGATGACGACATTAATCGTGTGATTTCTGAGGCGCAAATAATTTCACTCCCGATGAACAGGGAAATCGTGCATGTTATTGCCAGAAAATACAGATTAGATGACCAGGACAACATCAAAGATCCGCTGGGTATGAAAGGCGTCAGGCTTGAAGTCGATGCGTTGGTCATTGAAAGCGCCAGCTCGCACATAAAAAACATCAGCAAATGTGCCTATCAGGCCAATGTTGAAATCGATGATTTGGTTTTGGAACCGTTGGCATCAGCCAAGGCAGTCTTGAGCAAGAAACAAAAAGAATTGGGAGTCATTTTGATCAACATCGGAGGCGGAACAACTTCGTTGGCAGTTTTTGAAGAAGGAGATTTGGTGCACACAGCCATCATTCCTGTTGGAGCAGGGCATATCACCAATGACATCGCCATAGGTCTTAGAACTTCCATTGATGTGGCTGAAAAAATAAAATTGGAATATGGCAGCGCCATTTCGCATGACATCAACAAAAAAGAAGTCATCGATCTGGCACAAATCGATTCCAGTGAAGAAGGAACAGTTTCACGTCATCATGTGGCGGAAATTATCGAAGCCAGATTCGAGGAAATTTTCTCATTGGTGCAAAAGGAATTGAAAGCGATTGGAAAGGCAGGTTTGTTGCCATCAGGAGCAGTGCTGGTTGGCGGTGGAGCAAAAATGACAAACACTGCGGAGCTTGCCAAGGAAATTCTTGGCTTGCCGGTGCAAATCGGTTTTCCTTTGGGCTTGGGCGGAGTTTTGGACAAGGTTGATGATCCTTCGTTTGCAACTGTGGCTGGGCTTGTTTTGTGGACTGGGCAGCAGCAGGCAATGCCTTCCAAGGAAGGATTCATGAATTCAAGGGCTGCAGACATGTTTGCTCGCGGCACAGGAGAAAGTGTGGATAAGGTCAAAGGTTGGCTCAAAAAATTCCTGCCATAATCGACAAAAAATAATATTTGAGCATAAAGGAAGGGATTTAACAAGGTTGACATGGCCAGTGCTAGCATGATAGATTGAAGTACTAAGGAAAATGATAGTTTAGGAAAAAGATAGCAAAAACAAAAAGGGAGCAATTTCGCAAATTTCTTAAATTTATATTAAAAGTATGGCAGAAATCAAACCTGATATCGAAACATTTGCTAGGATTAAAGTTGTGGGAGTCGGAGGAGCTGGAAACAATGCTATCTCTCGCATGATCGATGCCAAAATCAAGGGCGTTGAATTTGTGGCGATCAATACTGATGCGCAAGCGTTGCATCATTCCAAAGCTGCGGAAAAAGTGCATATCGGCAAAAATCTTTCCAAAGGACTTGGAGCTGGCATGAATCCTGAAGTTGGGCGACAAGCTGCCGAAGAAAATCGTGATGAGATCCAAGATGTTTTGAAAGGTGCTGATATGGTTTTTGTCTGTGCTGGGATGGGTGGAGGAACAGGAACAGGTGCTGCGCCCATCATTGCTGAGGCTGCCAAAGAATTGGGAGCACTTACTATTGCTGTCATCACCAAACCTTTTTCTTTTGAAGGCGCGCAACGAAGAACCATCGGAGAAGAAGGCTTACAAAATTTGAAAGATAGGGTTGATTCTTTTATAACCATTCCTAATGATAAATTGCTTTCAATCATTGATCGCAAAACGACTCTTATAAATGCCTTCAGAATTGTTGATGATGTCCTAAGACAAGGTGTCCAAGGAATTTCCGATTTGATCACCAAACCTGGAATCGTCAATGTGGACTTCGCTGATGTCCGTGCAATCATGCAGGACTCTGGATCGGCTCTGATGGGTATCGGTGTCGCTAGCGGCGAAAACAGGGCTTCAGAGGCAGCCAAGGCTGCGATCAACAGCCCGTTGCTGGAACTTTCCATTGATGGTGCCAAAGGTGTGCTGTTCAATATTTCAGGTTCAAGTGATTTGGGAATGTTGGAAATCAATGAGGCTGCCAATATCATCACCGAGAGCATCGATCCAAACGCCAAAGTGATTTTCGGAGCAGTTGTTGATGACCAAGTGAAAAAAGGAGAAATCATCATCACCGTGGTAGCGACCGGTTTCAACAATGAAAAAAGTTCTGACAGCCTTTTGGTCCATCGTGCCATTTCAAGTTCACATGAAACTGTGGCTCAAAAAGAAGAAAAAACTGAAGATGAAGAAGGGCGCGGCGATTCGATAACTTTTCCTGTGAAGAAAATTTTGGAACCCAAGATGATCATTGAAGAAAAAATACAACCCCGCATGGCTCCTCCTGTAACCGCCATCAAAGAGCCGGAAGATGATGAATTGGAAATTCCAGCCTTCATCAGAAGGAAGATGGAAAAATAGTGGATTTATATTATGCAATATTGAACAGCGCCAATCCGGTGCTGTTTTTTTTGTGAAAAAATTTTTCTATAATCCATTACAATATTTCAGTATATTGTAATATTGTTTCCCAATATTCCCCCCAATCTTTTTTCTTGAGTAAATATGGGCTTGATGATATCATGAAGACAATCAAAAAAACAATATGGATAAATCAAAACTGATATTTTTGGACACTGAGACCACCGGCAAGGGACCGACTGACAGGTTGTGCCAACTGGCCTACAAATTCAAGGACGAGGAATTTGAGGGGCTTTTCAAACCGCCTGTCAAAATCAAGGTGGAGGCGATGTCTGTTTCGCACATCACCAACAAAATGGTGGAGGACAAAGAGCCGTTCATTGGGTCCGAGATGCGTGAAAAGTTGGCGGAGATCTTCGCGAACGGAAACATTTTAGTGGCGCACAATGCGCAGTTTGATGTCGAAATGCTGAAAAGGGAAAATTTGGAAATCAAAAACATCATCGACACCTACAAAATCGCGCATGCCTTGGACAAAGATGCTAAGATTCCCAAGTATAATCTGCAGTATCTGAGATATTTTCTTGATCTTGAAATCGAAAACGTGGTGGCTCACAGCGCACTGGGGGATGTCAAAGTTTTGGAAAAACTTTTTGAGCGCCTTTTTCAAAAGATGATGACTGAATTTGAGGATGAGAATGTTGTCATTGAGCAGATGCTTAAAATTTCAGCCCAGCCACTTTTGATGAAAAAATTTCCTTTTGGAAAATATAAAGGAGCAATGGTCGTCGAGGTGGCCAAAACCGATCTGGGATATCTGCGTTGGCTTTTGAATGAAAAAAACAAAACCAAAGACCAAGAGGGCGATGGGGAAGAAAACTGGATTTACACTTTGGAGTATTATTTGAAGCAAAAATAAGGACAACACTAAACTGACCTTGCGAGGTCAGTTTTTTGATCGTGCCAAATCAATGGTTTTTCTTGTGGGTTTTTGCTTTTCTTATTTTCTTTTTTGGCACGCTCTTGGCCAAAATTCATGGCCAATCGCTCGTTCTCGCCCGCCTCGACTCGCGGAAACGACCGCTCGTCGACGCGAGGCGGGCTGTCGCTGCGGATGGACTCAAAAGAAAACAAGAAAAGCAAAAAGTTCATGATGTTGTGCATAACACTTCCACTGTGCATAACTGCCAAAAATGGCTTGAAATGGGCTGCTTGGCAGATGCTCGTCTTGTGGTATAATGGACTCACGATACACAATATGTAGTGTAAAAACACATAAAAATCCAAAAAGTCAAGTTTTCCAAATAGTGGAAAATGAAAGTTGTCAAGTGGGTATTTTTTAAAACAAAAAAGAATTAAATTTTAGAATAGTTGCATTTTCCTAAAAAGCTAATGAAGCTAAATCCTAAAAAGCTAATATATGATTTGTCCTTATTGTGGACATGGCGATACCAAAGTTGTTGATTCTCGCGATACTAATGACGGGAAAGCAATCAGGCGTCGTCGTGAATGCGAAAAATGTCAGGCACGTTTCAGCACCTATGAAGAAATGGAAATAATGCGACTGACGGTGGTCAAGAGAGATGGAAGCAAACAGGAATATGATCGCAGAAAAATTGAGGTTGGATTACACAAAGCTTTGGAAAAACGACCGGTGAGTGAAGAAAAAATAAACAAGGCCATCGGCGACATCGAATATGAGATCCAAGCTAGGGAATCAAATGAGATTTCAAGCAAGGAAATCGGCAAGATGATTTTGGAAAAACTGAAAGAGCTTGACGATGTGGCCTATTTGAGATTTGCCAGTGTGTACAAAGGATTCAAAAGTGCAGACAGTTTCCGCAAGGAAATGGAAAAAATGTCAGCCGAAGACTGATTAGTCGTTGGTTGAGAAACAAGCTGGTTTCGTTCGGGTATGTTTTTCTTTTTGTCACGGCAAAACAATTGCAACTTTTGACACAACATTAAGGTGACTTGTTTTGAGTGAAAAAAGAAAAAATACCCTCACTCTTACTTATATTTTTGCATTTGTAATTAAAAATTATTTTTATATAACTCTCGGGGGAGAAAACAATATGAAAAATCAAAAGAAAGCGGCGCTGGCCAAGGGGAAAAAGGTGACAAAAAAAGTTGAGGTTGTGGCAACGAAACCGAAACCGAAAAAGATTGTGAACTTGGTGAAAAAGGTTGTCAAAAGAAGTGGTCGCACCGTGCCTTTTGATCAAAAGAAAATCGCCATTGCGGTGGAGCATGCTTTTGCAGTGACTGGGGAGGGAAGCAAAGCTGATGCCAAAAAAGTTTCTGACAAAGTCGTGCAACTTTTGAACAAGAATTTCAAGAAAGGTGAAATTCCTGCCATTGAACAGCTTCAGGATCTGGTTGAGCGCGTGCTGATGATTTTGGATTTTGAAGAAACCGCCAAGGCATATATTTTGTATCGTGAACAACACCGAAAGATCCGTGAAACTGAACATTCATTGGATGAGGCGGTGAGTTTGGTGGATAAATATATCCAGGAAATTGATTGGCAAGTGAAAGAGAATGCCAACATGGCCTATTCTTTGCAAGGACTCAACAACTACATCGCTTCGATTGTGAGCAGCAAATATTGGATGAATCGCGTGTATTCCAAAGAAATCAGAGAAGCCAATGAAAGTGGTGACTTCCACATCCATGATTTGCAATTGGTGGCCGCCTATTGTTGCGGTTGGGATTTGCAAGATTTGCTGCGTCGCGGTTTCACAGGAGTTCCTGGAAAAGTTGCTTGCAAACCAGCCAAGCATCTCGGTTCAATTCTGGGTCAGATGGTCAACTTCATCTACACGCTTCAAGGAGAAGTTGCCGGCGCTCAAGCATTTTCAAATTTCGACACATTACTGGCTCCATTTGTCCGCTATGACAAATTGAATTATTCACAAGTGAAACAGGAAATCCAATCTTTCGTTTTCAACATGAACGTATCAACCCGTGTGGGATTCCAGACTCCGTTTTCCAATATCACCATGGACATGACAGCTCCATCCACATTGGCAAAAGAAGCAGTGATTTTGGGAGGTGTGCCGCAAAAAGAAACCTATGGTGAATTCCAAGAGGAAATGAATATGATCAACCGCGCTTTTGCCGAGGTGATGACTGAAGGAGATGCCAGTGGCAGAATCTTCACTTTTCCGATTCCAACATATAATATTTCTAAAGGTTTTGATTGGAATGACAAACGTTTCGATTCAGTTTGGGAAATGACCGCCAAATATGGTATTCCATATTTTGCAAACTTCGTTAATTCAGACATGGATCCTGACGATGCGCGTTCAATGTGTTGCCGTCTGCGATTGGACAATCGCGAACTGCGCAAACGCGGAGGCGGTCTTTTTGGAGCCAACCCATTGACTGGTTCCATCGGTGTGGTGACAATCAACATGCCGCGCATCGGCTATGTTGCCAAAAACAAAAAAGAATTTTTCAAACAACTTGATCATCTGATGGATGTTGCCAAGGAGAGTTTGGAAACAAAACGCAAACTGGTGGAAAGTCTGACTGAAAAAGGACTCTATCCATACACGAAATTTTATTTGGATGCCATCAAGATGCGTCAGGGATCATATTGGTCAAATCATTTTTCAACCATCGGTTTGGTCGGTCTCAATGAAGCATTGGTGAATTTGATCGGCAAAGATATCACCACCAAAGAAGGGCAGGATTTGGCGGAAGAAATTTTGTCACACATGCGAGGAAAAATGCTCAAATTCCAAGAGGAAACAGGCAGCATGTACAATTTGGAAGCCACTCCGGCTGAAGGAACATCCTATCGTTTGGCTCAGAAAGACAGAAAAAAATATCCAGAAATTATTTTTGCCAATGACATGGCTGTGCGCAATGATGGAGCTGAACCATATTATACCAATTCATCGCAGCTTCCAGTGAATTTCACTGATGATCTTTTTGAAGCGCTTGATTTGCAAGAGAAATTGCAGACCAAATATACCGGAGGAACCGTGCTGCATGGATTTTTGGGGGAACGCATCTGGGACATTGAAATGGTGAAAAATTTGGTGCGCAAGATTTCTGAAAATTACGCTTTGCCATATTTCACGCTTTCTCCGACTTTCAGCATCTGTCCGGTGCATGGATACATTCCGGGAGAGCAACCGATTTGTCCAAAATGTGTTATCGAACAAAAAACAGAAGTGTATTCGCGTGTGGTGGGATATATCCGTCCAGTGGAACAATGGAACAAAGGTAAACAGGCCGAATTTGGAGATCGCAAAGAATATGTGGCAGCGGGTTGTTGTGAAACAGCCTCTCTTAAGAAAACAAAAAAGAAATAGTATCGCTCTGGTATATTTTTATTGTAAATAAAATTTAAAAATAAAAAATATGGAAAAGTACACTTGCCACGATTGCGGAAAATCAATCGAGCACAATGAAGAATATATGCCATATAATGTCGGAGGCAAAGTTTTTGCCAAATGCAAAGAGTGTCATCAGAAAGATTCAGTGCTCAGAAATTTTCAGCAGACAGAAGTGTATTCACGTGTGGTCGGTTATATCCGCCCGGTGTCACAATGGAACAAGGGCAAGCAGGCTGAATTTGGAGATAGGAGTGAATATATGATTGATGGAAGTGCGTGCGCATCGTGCTAGTTTCCAGGGAAAAAGATGGCAGGGCAATTTCGCTTGATGGTGGAATTGCCCTGAATTCCCTCAAGTAATTCTGAATTGAAAATTGAAAATTTGAGCGGTTGAATTTATCAAGAAAATGAATTGAGTGGCTTGGTTAAATTTATCTGTAAATATAAAAATAATGAGATTAGGTGGTTTTCAAAAATTGACCTTGATTGATTTTCCTGGAACGATTGCAACAACTGTGTTCACAGTCGGTTGCAGTTTTCGCTGTCCGTTTTGTCACAATCCTGAATTGGTGATCAAATCTCAATTTCCAGCTTTGAACAATTTGGAAGAAGAATTTTTCCAACACCTGGAAAAGCGCCAAGGAAAATTGGAAGGCGTTTGCATCACAGGCGGAGAACCGACAATCCAACCTGACATAATTGGATTTATTGAAAAAATAAGGGCCATGGGATTCAAAGTAAAACTTGATTCCAATGGAACCCGTCCTGATGTGCTGCGAAAAATAATCAAAAACAAGTCGGTTGATTTTATTGCCATGGACATCAAGAGCAGCCCCCAAAATTACAGCAAGGCCACCGGACTTGGCGCTGATATCGAAAGAATAAAATTGAGCGTAAAGCTGATCATGAACAGCGGCATTGCCCATGAATTTCGCACTACTGTCGTTCCCGGAATCCACAGTGAAGAAGATTTTGTGAAAATTGCCAAATGGATCAAAGGTGCGGATTCATATTATTTGCAGGAATATCGCGACATGAGGATTATTGATCCAAGGCTCAAAGAAAAAACCAAAGGAAAAGTATTGGATTTGGAAAAAATAAAAAAGACCATGCAGCCATATATTGAAAATGTCGGTATTCGCAAAAACAATTGATGATGTGTTGGATCGGCTCTGAGAACATTTTTTAAACTCATTTTAACTGTCGCTGTCAAAGCGGCAGTTTTTTGTTGTGGGCAGCCATTTTTCCTTGAAAAATGAATGGATTTTGAAAATATATTGTCACATTTTGAAAAAACTTTTTTTTCATGGCGTAGTAAAAAAAGTGCAATAATTTTTAATATACAATGAAATGAAAAACAAATATTAAAACAATTTAATATTTCGACTTTATTAACAAATTAAAATTAACGCATAACGATGATAAATTTTTTCAAAAAACATTCAACCAAGGTGGCTTTTTTTGTTGTTAATGGGTTGCTCGTGACCACGGGCGCCATGGCAATCAACAATCAGCAAAAAGAAAAAAACAACAAACTGGCAAGTGAGGCCCAATCGTCAAAACCGATAATCGATGTGGCCGAAGCTTCAACTGCAACCAATGAAAACTCTGCGACTGCCCAAGTTTCTGACACTTCACCGAAGATTCCATCCGCATCTCCAACTAAAAATACTGCTAGTATCAACTCGACTCCTAAACCAGTTGTTGCTGCCAGCGCAACTGCTCCAAAAGCCACAAAATCAACTCCTAAGACATCAACAACCACAAAAAGCACCACCGCTCCAACATCTGCACCAACTCCGGCTCCAGCGCCCAAACCAGCTGCTGCTCCGGCGCCCGCTCCGGCTCCGGCTCCAGCACCTGCTGCAAAAACAAAGACATCCTAATATGGATGATAATATGGTATAATTAAAATTCAATAAATTAATTGAATTAAATCTAAAAAAATGATTTTGGAAAAAATTAAAGAACACTCAGGTAAGATATCCTTCTTTGTCATAAGCTTGCTGCTGATTGTTATTGGTGCGATGTATTTTAACCAGAAAAATTCGAATGTTTCCTCAACTGTCGGATCCCAGCAAAATGACAATTCACTGAACACTGCCAACAACGGAACTTCTGTCAACAATGTTAAAGCTAACACAAAGACACCATCTTCAACCACGAGAGTATCATAATAGTTAATCTTTTGAATATGATATTGGAAAAAATAAAACAACATGCCGGGAAAATATTGGTCTTGTTGACCGGCGTCTTGGTATTTATGATTGGAGCTGTCATCACCAAGCAGAAAAGTCTTGATCAAGAAAGCGCCAATATTGCTGCTGCGAATGAGGAAGCTTTGAAAATTGAAGCTGAAAAAAAATCAGCAGACCAGGCAGCCGCGGTGGAATATGCAAAAACAACGCAAGACACGATTGCCAATGACAGACAGCAAAAAATGGACAGCATCGCCAGCAATCCTGAAACCATAACGCAACAAGAAACAGTTCCAGTGACCAAGGTTGTTCCTGGAGCCAAAAGGACGATTTATGTTCCAGCAGGAACTTCGTCGTCTTCAACATCTTCAAAAACAGCCTCTGCATCGCCAGCCAAGGCATCAACGCCAGCCCCTGCAGCCAAAACAAAAACATCCTAATTTTTTAAAATCGTATTTATGAAACCAAAGAATTTTTTTGTAGTATTGCTATCTATGGTTGTGTTTTTTGCAATCGGTTTTTCGATTGTGGCGCATGCTGATGATCACAATGAGAATTACAATGAAAGAGAAAGGGATGACGATCATGAAATTGTTGCTCCGGTTGTTGTTGAATCTCAACCTGTCGTTTCAACTCCTGAGCCACAACCGGCTGAAGTGGCAACACCAAAAATGGTCAAGCAGACCATTGTGGATCCTCCAACGACTGTCACCACCTATGAAGTTCGCACCATTAATTTGCTAGATAGTGATCGCGATGGTCTTACTGATGACCAGGATCCTCATCCTGACACTCCGGAATTTTATTTTGTGAAAGATGATAATTTCAATGGAATCGTCGATACTTTTGAGCAAGAATAAAAAATATGGCTAATGATGTTGCCAATGTCAGCTTTGATGGTCTTGGGACTGAAATAGGATTGCGCATCGTTGTTGGCAATCCTGATGAATTTGAACGTGCCAAAAAAGATTTGGAACAAGCTCGTGGCATGTATGAAAAATTTTCCAAGGTGTTCAGTCGATTTGAGGCAGAGAGCAATCTTACCGCGGTTAACAATGCTTTGGGTGCTTTTCATGATGTTCCGGTGGAATTCGTGGAAATCGCCAGTCACTGTTTGGAATATTATCAAAAAACAGATGGTGTTTTTGACCCAAGGATAATAAGTACTCTTGAGGCAGTAGGCTACAAAGGAGATTTTAAAAAAGGCAATTTCAAATTGGCCAATTCGGAAAAACATGACAAGCAGCTGGTGGCGCTTGACCAATATTTGAAGATTGAAAATAACAAAGTGTGTTTTTTGAGGCGCATGGATTTTTCTGGCATAGCTAAAGGATTCATAACTGACAAAGTTGCTGAATTTTTGAAAAGCAAAGGTTGGAAAAACTTCTTGCTTGATTCCGGTGGCGACATGTTTTTGAGCGGAGTGGATCAGGCAGGTGATGCTTGGCGCATCAATGTGGAAGGAATTCCCTATGAAAAAATGATGTTTGCACTCTCTGGAAACGGTTTGGCCACATCAGGCATCAGCAAACGGAAATGGGAAATAAACGGTCAGAAATTCCATCATCTTATCAATCCGAAAAAACCTGAAAGTTTTCTTTTTGATTTGAAAACCGTTACTGTAATCTCCAAAAACACTGAAGATGCGGATGTTTGGGCCAAGACTTTGTTTCTTATGGGCAAGGAAAGTGCTATAATGTATGCAAGAGAAAATGATTTGGCAGCGATAGTGCTGGGCTATGATGGCAGAGCCTGGATTTCACCGAAAGCCAAAGAATTTTTGTATATATAAATAACTTACATAATAAAATGAAAATTTTCAAAAAAGTGTTGTTTGCTAGTTTCATCGCATTTTTTCTGGCGGCAGGTTTTGCAAATGCACAGACCAACATTCCAAGGCGTGAGAGAGTCGAATATGATGAACGTGGGCCGATCGACAGCGACTTGGACGGTTTGACTGATCAGGCAGAAATTCAAATCTATCACACTGATCCGAACAATCCCGACACGGATGGCGATGGATATTTTGACGGTGCCGAAGTTATTGCTGGTTCTGATCCTCTTGATCCCAATTCCACACCTGAATCCATCAAAAAACAGTTGCAGAATTTTGCTTCCACGACCCAGACTGAAACTCCATGGCCATGGTATGTTTCCAGGGCAAGCGGCTTGATCGCTTTTGCTTTGCTATACATCTCAATGTTTTTGGTGTTGACCATCCGCCTGCCATTTTTTCGAAAAATTTTCGCGCCAGCTTATGCTCTGAACGCGCATGGATGGATCGCTTTGCAGGCAACAATTTTCGCTTTGGCTCATGGATTGGTGCTTATTTTTGACAAGTTTATCAAGCTGACCGTGGTCAATGTTTTTGTGCCATTCACTTCAGCATATCAGCCTTTGCTGGTTGCCCTTGGAACAATAAGTTTCTATCTGATGGTTTTATTGGTGGCGACTTCCTATGGACGCAAGCACATGTCTTTCAAGACTTGGCGTACGATACATTTTTTCAACATAGGACTTTATTTCATTGTCATCATCCATGCCTTGTTTTTGGGCACTGATTTGAAAGTGCCGATTTTCAGGGACATTTTTGTTGTGGCAAATGCGTTTTTGATCATCTTGATGTTGTCCAACATGTTTTGGCGAATCAAAACGAATCTTGTCAAAAAAAGTACAACCCAGTCATGAGAATCTACATCAGGGTTTCTCCCAGGTCTTCAAAAAACGAAGTTATCAAAATTTCCGATAGGGAATATAAAGTGAAGCTTACAGCTCCGCCTGTTGACGGCGCAGCCAATGATGCCTTGATAAAATTGTTGTCACAGCATTTCAAAGTCGCCAAAAGTCTGATAACGATCGTTGGCGGCAAATCAACCAAAATAAAAATGGTTGATATTGTGTAGCATGGATCATGCAAACATTTAATTATGTGAAGAATTTGTAATTACACATTTTTTGTTTATTTGCTTACATGCTTACATGATTATATGCTTATATGATTAAATGATTTCATGATTGTGACCAAGTCGCGAATTTTGCTGAGCATTCTTCTGGGTTTTATTGGCGGAGTTTTCACGGCGTCATTTTTTGTGGTCAATCAAAACTATTATTTCTTGTTGCTACTTTTTTCCTTGATATTGTTATTTATTTTTTATAAAAACAAATTGGCGGCCTTGGCCGCTTTTATTGTGTTCACTTTTGTTTTTGGTTGGTGGATTACTGATATGGAAATGGCTGCGGCCAAAGATTTGCCATATGCGGGTCAGACATTTGCGGAAAATGCAGTGGTGGAAAAAGTTTCTGCTTCGAGTTTTGGTCAGAATGTCATTTTCAGATTTCCGGCTGAAAAAATTTCCATGCTGCTGCAAGTGCCGCAATATCCTGAATATGCCTACGGCGACTTGTTGAAAATTTCTTGCATCGCCAAGGCCATTGAAAACAAAGACCCAAATTTTGACTACAGGATGTATATGGCCAAGGAGGGCGTGCTATATCAATGCGACAAAGCAAAAGCGAGCAAGATCGGCGAAAACCAAGGCAATTGGTTTTATGCCAAAATTATTTCAGCGCGAACTGTTTTTGAAGACAAAATAAACCAGGTTATTCCTGCTCCTTATGGAGCTTTGGCGATCGGACTTTTGTTGGGTGGAAGCAGTGGTCTTTCCAAGGAGATCCAGAATGATTTTTCGCGGACAGGCATGACGCACATCGTGGCAGTTTCCGGCTACAACGTGACCATTGTTGCGGAATATCTCATTTTGTTGGGAATTTTTCTGGGGCTTTGGAGAAAACAAGCCATTTGGTTTGCGGTTGTCGGCATAATTTTGTTCGTGGTCATGAGCGGGTTGCCAGCTTCGGCCGTGAGGGCTGGAGTGATGAGTGGCATTTTGCTTTGGGCCATGAAAAATGGGCGCTTGGCCAATTCGGAAAATACCATCATTTTCGCAGGAGCCGTCATGTTGTTTTTAAACCCATTATTGCTGCGCTATGACGTGGGTTTCCAATTGTCATTTTTGGCGACCTTGGGCATCGTCTTGTCTTCGCCATTCTGGGAAAAAAGTTTTGTGAAAAAACACCAAGCCTTTGGAATTTCGGAAGTCATTGTGCTTTCGCTCAGTGCTCAAATTTTTGTTTTGCCTATCATCGCTTACAATTTCCACATCGCCTCGTTGGTTTCGCTTTTGGCCAATGTTTTTATTCTGCCGATTATTCCGCTTTCAATGCTGCTGGTTTTTCTGGTTTGCATTTTTGGTTTTGTTTTTGTGCCGCTCTCATTGGTTTTTTCTTGGCTTGCATTCCTGCTTTTGTTCTATGAAATAAAACTGATCCATGTTTTGTCCCAATTTCCTTGGGCAAGTGTGGAGATTGAAAATCCAAGCGTGTCGTCAATCGTGATATATTATATAATATTGACGTATGTAGTTATATTAATCAAAAAATCTCAAATCTCAATTTCCAATGTCAAATAAAATCCAAAATATCAAAGCCTAAAAATTTTTAGACATTTGGATTTGAGTCATTTATTGGAAATTTGGATTTTGTCATTTGGATCTTAGTCCGGTGTTTGTATCTTGGTTATTATATCTTTGAATCATATGCGTAATCGCAAAATAAAGTATCTGATAATTGCTGGATTTCTTGCGTTAGCCATCATTTTGGCTGTCGTTATTTCACATGGCAAAAATGTTGCCATGAGCGTGGTGTTTTTGGATGTCGGACAAGGCGACTCAATTTTAATTTCCCAAGGATCGCAGCAACTTCTCATTGATGGCGGCAAAGATGGAAAATTGTTGCTGGAAAAACTTGGAAAACATGTTCCATTTTGGGATAGAAAAATTGAAACAGTTGTTGAAACGCATCCGGATGCCGATCACATCGGGGGATTGATCGATGTTTTGAACACCTATGCTGTCGACAGCGTTTTGGAAACCAAGATGCAAAGCGATTCGCAAACTTTCAAAAAATTGGAAGACACGATTTTTCAGCGCGGCATCCAAAAAATAGAAGCCAAAAAGGATGTTAAAATAAAATTCACCAATGGCGCAGTGGCTGAGGTTTTGTATCCGCTTGAAACTGTGGCTGACGTCAATGATAAAGACACCAATGCAAGCAGTGTGGTGGTGAAGCTGACAATCGGAGACAGTAAATTTTTGTTCACAGGCGATCTGCCGACAACCGAAGAAAACAAATTGCTGGAAAACAAAATTGACGTGAGCGCTGACTTTTTGAAAGTTTCCCATCACGGTTCAAAATATGCAACCAGTAATGATTTTTTGAAAGCCGTGCATCCCGTCGATGCCATCATCTCCGTGGGAAAAAACAATTCCTATGGCCATCCCAACAGCGAGGTCTTGCAAAGACTTTCACAAAACAGGATAAATGTTTTGCGAACTGATGAGATTGGTGATGTCGTGTATGAATGTCAAAATATAAAAGGCAAATGCAAAATAATAAGCAACTAAAAAAATAAGGCCACCGCGCTGTTGCGAAGTGGCCGTGTCCTGAAATGCTAGCAGGGTTTCATGTCTGTTATAGTGATCGTTTCTTTCTTTGTGTCGACAACACCGCTTATCAGTATGTCGACGTATTTTTCCTGGGGAAATGTGTCGAGTATTGCGCCGGTTCCTTCGCCCAAAAATGACACCTGGGATGATGGATAGGTTGAATTCATGTGAATGACGGTACAGCCTTCTTTTTCAAGACGAATCTGTGCTAGTTGTCCGTTGATAGTCATAAAACCCTCCCTGCAAACGTAGAATTAAAAAACTGAATAGAATATAGCAATATTAATAATAAAAAGCAATACTTGCCATATTTTTGGCATTTTGTTAGTATTAATTGGTCAAAAAACAGTTTTAAATTATTTAAACATAACCAAGATGCAACATCCAAAAAAAGAGCAGACATTTGTCATCATCAAACCGGACGGAGTTCAACGTTCATTGATCGGTGAAATCATTTCTCGTTTTGAAAGAGTGGGTCTCAAAATCACAGCCATGAAATTGTTGGTTCCTGAAGCTGAACAATGCTGGAAGCACTACAACAAAGACGACGCCTGGTTTCAAACCAAAGGCGACAGGATTGTGAAAAATCGCGAAGAAAACAACATGCCTATTGATAAACCAGCCATCGAATATGGTCGCGACATCATCGGACAGTTGGTGACATTCATGACTGCCGGTCCGGTTTTGGCCATGGTTATTGAAGGAAATCAAGCTGTGGGAATCGTCACCAAACTTGTGGGCGGAACCGAACCTTTGACTTCTGACATCGGAACAATCCGTGGTGACTACACCTTGGATTCATATGAACTTTCTGGCATTGATGAACGCGCTGTCAGAAATCTCATCCACTGCTCGGACAAACCTGAAGAAGCGGAGCGTGAAATCAAGATCTGGTTTGATGAAAAAGAAATCATTTCCTATCGTTCAATCAACGAAGCCATGCTGTACGATGTGAATCTTGATGGAATCTTGGAATAGAAAAAAATAGAAAATTTGAACTTCATAAAACCGATCATTATGGTCGGTTTTATTTTTTATTTTAAAAGTCATCAGTCATCCATTTTGGCAAATTATGTTTCGATGACAAATGACTGCTTGCTGATGACTTGATATTTTTTCCAATCATGCTTATTGATAAACGCGGTATTGACAAAACAAGAAAACGGTCTAAAATGACCGTATATGAATAATTTCTCAGCAAAATGCAAATTTGTCCTTCTGGATATTTTGGTCCCCCTGTTTGGAGGCACATTTTCGCTGGGTAATATTGCATAAGAAATTTTAGAAGAAATTATGTAAAAATCACCCAGCGAAAGCTGGTTTTTGTTTTTTAACAACTTGAAAAATGGGAGGCGACAATGTCAAAAAGGGGAGCTGATTTTAATGTTAAAGCTTTTTGGGAAAGCATCATGCATCAAACATGCCAAAAGAGGCTCAAAGGAGCACTGAAATATCTTGAGCGCAAAATGGAAAAAGGGCCCACAGTAAAAATAGAAGACATGTTTGCTTGCAAGATGTATTTGAAGGGGAAAATTGGCAAATGTGATGTTTAACAACTGAAAGGGAGGAATTATTATGAACGCACGTCCAGAAGAAATCGCAAAAGAGGTAGAAGTTCGTCAAAGCAATAAACATTCGCTTTGCATGCATAATGCAATAGCGAAACTTAAAAACAAGCCATTGTCGCACGTAAAAGGGAGAAAGGGCATCGAGAAAAGTATTCTGCATCTGCATGAAGTGCATCATGTGCAGATTGCAGATTCCTTGGTGGATATGCTTCTCAGCGCGTATCCGTCGCAATCATTGCTGGAAAGCCTGTTTAGGCCATAAGAAATAAATGATTGTTGTAAAAATTGCAAAGGGCATTCTTTAAATAGAATGCCCTTTTTTCTTTGTCTTAAATTTGCTATGCTGGGTATATATGAAACAACGGGCGGCAGCCATAATTATTGTGGACGAAAAGATTCTTCTGATGCGGCGTATTAGAAACGGTGAGCAATATTTTGCCGTGCCTGGCGGTACGATTGAAGAAGGGGAGACTCCCGAGGTTGCAGCGGTTCGCGAAATATTGGAGGAAACCTGCCTGGATGTGACTTTGGACAATTTGCTTTTTGAATTTGACGGCATTGGCGGGCATGAATATTTTTTTGCAGTCAAAAATATTTCCGGCGAGGCAAAACTTGGCGGACCGGAATTGGAACACAACAGCAAAGACAATTTTTATGAACTGGCCTGGATTCCCGTGAAGGAATTGAACGAAACAAGACTGCTTCCTTTGGAAATTAAGAATGTGATCATGGAAAAAACATGTTAGCGAATTGGCTCAAAAAAATTGGTGTCATTTTGATTGAAGTCGCGCTCATTGCGGGAGCTCTTTTGTTTATTGCTGAAAAAAAGGGAATCCAGCATCTGGATCAAGTTGCTCCGGCTTTGCAACAAAAATTTTTCAACCAGCAAGCTGCCGAAATTCCTTTTCCAACATTGAGTCAACCTGTCGTCAAAAAATTTGCTTGGGAATACAAGGGCGTCAAATATGATTTGAATTTAAACTTGGACAAAGCAGTCTATAGCTACTATAGCAGCCAACCAAAATCTTATGCCTATTCCGGAGAGCTTCCTCAAAATTGGGAAGATGACTATTATGGCATGTTTTTGAAATCCAACAGCAATGATCAAACAATTCCGAATCTGGCAGCTGACCTGCAGGCTTTGGGAAAAAAACACAATCTGAATGATGATCAGATTGCTGATCTGGTCTTGTCCTTCGTGCAATCAATCGAATATGATGACGCCAAGGCGCAAAATATTTTGGACAAAACCGGTAAAGAAAGAATGTTATATCCATACGAATTGCTATATCAGCAAAAAGGAGTTTGCTCGGACAAAAGTTTGTTGGCGGTGGCAATTTTGAGACAACTTGGATATGGCGCAGCAATTTTCACCTATGAACAAGACAATCACATGGCCATAGGCATCCAATGTCCGCAAAGCAGTTCAACTTATGGCAGCGGCTATTGCTATGCAGAAACAACAGCTGTCGGAAACAAAATCGGGATCATTCCTGATTTTGATCCAGCCAGTAATAAGACGGTTGCAATCAAGGAATTGCCAACACTGGATTCTTCACAAGTCGAACGGCAAAATTTGCAGCAGTTGGGCCAGGTGACAATTTTTCAAAAAACTTCAGGAAAGCAATATGTTGAAATTGTCCAAACCAAACAGATTGCCAATGAGATTGATGGTCTCAAAAAAACGATTGATGTCATGCTTCCTCAATTGCAACTCCAACAAAAAAACATTTCCAGTGAAGAAAAACAACTGAATGATTTGAAAAACCAGTTAGGCACATATCAGCAAGGTCAAAATATCGAAAAATATAATTCGATGGTCAAAAAATACAACGATTTTATTGAAACATACAAAAATGATGTGAAAAATTACAACGACAAGGCAGGACTTTACAATAAAACCATCGCGAGGTATAACGTATTGATCAAGCAATGATGAGAAAATACATATTAAAACATTTTGGTGTTTGTTTGTCAATGTTTTCTTCTGAAAAAGGGAAGTTTTCCCTTAATGAAGGCATTTCTCTTCAAGATTGGCTTGATAATGATGAATTTTCCCACAAGGAACAAAACAACAATGTTATGAGTATCCAGAAAAAAATGACCCTCAGAAATGAGAAAATTGAATATACCGTAAGAAAGCACAGACAAGCAAAAAGGCTTAAATTGGCCATTTCTTGCGATGGAAATTGTGTTGTGACTTTGCCATGGCGCATGGGATTTGTCAGTGCTGATGAATTTATCCGCAAAAATGCGGAGTGGGTTTTGGAAAAAATGAAAGCCATGAAGAAAATAGGAAAAAACAGTCTTTTTGCCAGGCACGACCAGGAAGAATATCTGAAGCTCAAAGAAACTGCGCGCGAAATGGTTGCCAGACGTTTGGAAAAATATGCCGAATTCTATGGTTTGCAATACAATGGCGTGGCCATCAGAAATCAGAAAACACGTTGGGGTTCATGTTCTTCAAAAGGCAATCTGAACTTCAACTACAAGATCTTGCTTTTGCCGCAACGCCACGCAGATTACATTATTGTCCATGAGCTGTGTCATCTGAAAGAATTCAATCATGGCAAATGTTTCTGGAATCTTGTTTCGCAAACAATTCCAGAATACGAACGGATCGTAAAACAACTCAAAGTCCTCTAAAAACATTTCCCTTGGGAAATGTTTTTTATTTTTTATTTCATATTTTTTGCGTGTCGCTCGAATGCCTTTTTCTTTTTATGCGAAAAAATAATTGCAACGCGCAAGTGATTGGCTAATAATTATTTCATTATTTCTTCCTCCCCTTAGATAAGGGGAGGACCGAGGTGGGGTTGAGCACTGGCCTAGCTCAACCCCTCTGTCCCGATTCCGTATCGGGACATCTCCCCTCATCTGAGGGGAGAATGGTATGGAAGAAAACTTTTGAAAGAAA
>JAQTLF010000017.1 GCA_028715015.1 Candidatus Moraniibacteriota bacterium
AAATATTACACAATATTTTAATTCTATTCGCAAGTTGTAGGTTTAATGGGGTTGTGATACTCTGAGAGTGTAAATTAAGCAAGAGCCTACTGCAAAATCTCAACGCTAATATAAAAATCAAACTTGTCTGCTAAAATGTTTTAATTCCGGCTGCAAACCTTTCAAAGCTCGTCGGGTTATCTCGATAGCCCTCCTCACTTTTCAAGGTTTTCGCTCGAAATTAGAACATTTTATCTAGACATGAGATTTTGTAGCAGGCTCTAACAAAAAACAGGCCTATGCATCAAGACAAAAAAAGAGAAGAGCTTGAACAAATTGTCGAGCTTGAGATTGAAAAAAAACTTGATCAAGAAGAAGAACTGGAAACTGAAGTTGCAGAAAAATCTGAAGAAAAAGAAGAAGTGATCAAAACTGAAGGGGACATTGAGACGTGGGAAGTTTTGGAAAAGAAAAAAAGAAAAGAGGCAATTTTTGAAATGGTTTTGTTTTTTGTTCTTGGAGTGCTGGTCGGTGTTACTTTGAAAACTGAAGCAGTCAAGAGAATCACCATCGGGTTTAATGACTATCAAATCACCAAGCCTGCGCAAAGCTATGACATTTCAGCTTTGAAAAAGAATCTTGATGACCAGATGGCAGCTCAGCAAGCAGCCCAACAACAGCAACAACAATCACAAATTCAAAACACACCGCAGCAATAAACATATAATTTTTTATTTTTAGCTTGTTGCCGTGTAAGCCTAAAAAGCTAACGCCTAAGAAGCTAAGAAGCTGATATAATATGGACGAAGAAAAAAAAGATCTGTCGGTTGACGGACAAGAAGCTGAAATTGAATCAGAAGAAGAAACGGAAACGGAAGAGGAAGTCAAAGACAAGAAAATAAAAAATCTCATTTCGGCTGTGATTCTGCTGGCGGGTTTGTTTGTGGGAAGTCTGTTTGTCGATGTGGCACAGATGATTCGTGGCGGAGGATTTTCCCAAAAGGCGCTCAGCTCAACCGATGTGTTTTCATCAGCTGGAAAAACATGGGTGGCATACACTGAACCGATTGTGAAAGTCCAAGTAATTTCTGATGATACTTGCGAGGCTTGCAAGCCTGATGAAGTTTTGGTAGGGCTGAAACAAGCTTTGCCGACGATTTCAAATGAAAAAATTGACGCGAATTCTCTTCAGGGTCAAAAACTTATCGCACAGTTTGGTATCAAAACGATTCCGGCTTTCATTTTTTCCAAAGAAATTGAAAAAACCGATCTGTTTGCCAAGGCCGAGCCATTTTTGGATAAACAAGGAGATTTCTATGCCATCAAAAGCGCTGAAGCAGGATTTCCGATTGGAAAATACATCACAACCCCGGAAATTTCAGCTGGCGACATAAAACTCGGATCAGATGATGCAGTTGTGAAAGTCGTGGCCTTCGGTAATTTCCAAAGTCCGACTGACAAGAAATATTATCAAGCAGTGATCACTCCGATGTTGAAAGATTATGCGGACAAGATCCAATTCGTTTTCAAAAATTATGTTCCGGCAACTGCAACCCAGGCAACCAGCGCAGCTTTGGCAGCTTCTTGCGCCAACGACCAAGGAAAATTCTTGCCGTTTGCTGACAAACTTTTTGCAACCCAGGATTCCTGGAGCAAAGTGAAAGATGCCACTGCGATGCTGAAAGGTTATGCCGCCACGCTCGGACTCAACACCGGAGATTTCAACAAATGTCTTGATGACAAAAAATATCAAGATCAAACAACTGCCAATCTTGCTCTTGGCCAAAGTTTCGGACTTGCTGCCACTCCCTCAACATTCGTTGGCAATGAATTGTTCTCCGCCTCCGACAACTATGACACCGTGAAAAAAGCGATTGACGGACAATTGAACAAATAAGACAGCTTCCATCACATCAGTTTTTGGAAACGATCAAAAAACGGGGTTTCAAGACCTCGTTTTTTTTGTGCAAAAATCACAAATCATTGACAAAGCATTTTCGTTTGCTATAATCAGCATATGAGTATGAACAAACCAAACCACAATTTAATACAGTTTATGTATTTTTGGTTTACGGGCCTTCAAGGTCGGTTTGTTTTTGCTAATTGCGGATAAAAGATAAATTCACAATTGGTAGCAATAAGCTGATCTTCACGGGTCAGCTTTTTTTGTTGTTTAAAAAAACAGAACAATATTAAAAATCCCAAGGAGGATGGACTATGAAAAAACCAATTTTCATGTTTACGGTTGAGAACAATGCTTGTGGCCAGACAGCAGTGGTGTTGTTGGGCAGAATAAACACCGGAGCAGATCAAATGTGCTTTAACATCAAAGAGGGGCTTATGAAAGGTGAAGTGCAAATCAACATCGAACATGACACCATGTCGTTCGTTTTCGCTGGTGCGGTGCTTTCATTTCAGGAAGATGTGGAAAAACTTTCCAACATCAACCAAATTTTTGCGCGGGGCAACGTCCAGCTCGAACAAAGATTGGACTCAAATTATGCGGGGTTTGAAATTTTTCAGGCCAGCAGGTAAGGAGAGATATTTTTTCAAAACAAAGGAACACATGCAAACGCTGTGTTCCTTTTTTCTTTGTTTGATTTTGTGATATAATCCAGGAGTGGCAAATCTTATAAAAATAGAAACAAACACATAATGAAATTCAACAAAAACACATTTGAAGTTATTTTTTTTGCTCGCGGAGGGCAGGGTGCCAAGACCGCCTCGGAATTGGTGGCGCATGCCGCAGTTGAAGAGGGAAGTTTTGTGAAAGCTTTTCCATTTTATGGTCCGGAAAGATCAGGCGCGCCGACCAGAATGTTTTTGCGGGTGAGCGATCAGGAAATTCGCACGCAAGAGCCGGTTGAAGATCCGGATGTGGTGGTTGTCATGGACGACACTCTTTTGGATGTGCAAGATGTCACCAAAAATTTGGACAAAAACGAATCACTAATCATCAACACCAAAAAAACTCCGGAAGAAATCAAAAAATCATTGCCGAAATTTGAGGGAAAAATACATGCTCTTGATGCCACTGGAATTGCCATGAGTATCACCGGCAATCCCAACACCAACACCGTTTTGGTCGGCAAATTGATTTCAGTTTCGGAAATTGTTTCACTCGAATCCGCTTCCAAAATTTTCCGTGGAGTTTTCACTGAAAAAATTGGACAAGCAATGACCGAGAAAAACATACGCGCAATGACAGCTGGGTATGATGAACTATAATAAATAACCCACAAATCTACAAATTTCATTACAAATCTACAAATAAAAAATGCATTCCATTTGTAGATTCGTAGCTAATTTGTATATTTGCAGGAAATATATATGGAAAAAGGCGGTATAATTAAGCACGATTTGAATAAGTCTCCCAAGACGGGGAATTGGAGATATGTCAGACCAGAGGTTGATGCGTCAAAATGTATCGGTTGCACCACATGTGTTTTGCCTTGCCCGGATGCCTCAATTGAAATGCGACGTCGCAGCAAAGAAGAAAAGAAAATTTCCCCCAAATTGGCACAGGAAAAAGAAATTGCAGACATTGACTATGAATATTGCAAAGGCTGCGGAGTTTGCGCCCAAGTGTGTCCAATGAAAGCAATTGTAATGAAAAAATAATATGAAAAACAAATCCAACATTAAAGCCATGACCGGTGGCTACGCTGTGGCGGAGGCTTTGCGTCAGATTCATCCGGATGTGATGGCGGTCTATCCTATCACGCCTCAAACTCCGATCATTGAAACATATGCCAAAATGAAGGCGGACGGATTGGTGGAAACGGAAATGGTGCAAGTGGAAAGTGAACATTCTGCCATGAGCGCCACCATCGGAGCTTCGGCAGCCGGCGTGCGCGCTGTGACTGCTTCAAGTTCGCAAGGAATTTTGTATATGGCTGAAACTTTGCCGGTTGTTTCCGGCCTTGGACTTCCGATTGTGATGTGTGTTTCGTCCCGCGCTCTTTCTGCACCACTCAACATCCATGGCGAGCATGGCGACGTGATGGCTGTTCGCGATATGGGTTGGGTGGAAATGTTTGCTGAAAATGCCCAGGATGCTTATGATCAGACCATAATCGCCCTCAGGCTGGCTGAAAAAGTGGGGGCGCCTGTTATGCCGATTATGGATGGATTCCATACCTCACACACCACAGAGCGTGTGGAAGTGCTTGAGGACGAAATTGTCCGGACTTTTGTCGGGAAAAGACAGACTGAAGAATCCTTGCTGAATTTCAAAGATCCAATAACCATCGGAACTTTGGCTTTGCAGAACACTTATTTTGAATTCAAAATGAATCAAGAAAAACTGATGCAGAAAACCAAAAGCGCGTTCAAAACAATTTGTTCCGAATTTGCCAAAATTTCAGGCAGAAAGCATGGTTTTTTCGAGGAATATGCCATGGATGACGCTGAAAGTGTGATTGTGATGATGGGAGCCACTGCCGGAACTGCCAAAGAGGCGATTGATAAGCTCAGAGCTAAAGGGAAAAAAGTCGGTCTTTTGAAAATAAACCTGTATCGTCCATTTCCATACAAGGAAGTGGGAAGCGCTTTGGCACACATTCGAAAAATTGCTGTGCTTGATCGCGCCATTTCTTTTGGCGCCTATCCTCCACTATATCAGGACGTGATGAGTAGTCTGCATTTTTCTGCCAGCCAAAAACATGACATCGCCAGTTACATCTATGGTCTTGGCGGCCGCGATACCATGCAGTCGCACATCGAAAAAGTTTTTAAGGATTTGGAAGAAGGAGAGATTGATAATAAGATAAAATATCTGCAGTAATTTATATTTAAAAATTTTGAAGTATGAATTTCGAATTTCGAATCAAAGTTGAATGATCCAATGTTTAAAAATTTAAAACATTAAAAATTCATTCAAAATTCAAAATTAGAAATTTAAAATTTTCAGTATATGAATAAAGAATTATCAAAAAAATTATCGTCGGGGCATGCGACTTGTGCGGGATGTGGAATTCCGGCAATTGTGCGGACTGTGTTGGGAGCGACAGATGAAGATGTGATCGTTTCCAATGCCACGGGATGTTTGGAAGTGACCACCACGATCTATCCTTCAACTTCTTGGAAAGTTCCATATATCCACAGTGTTTTTGGAAATGCGGCAGCCACGGCAGCGGGCATTGATGCTGCTCAAAAAGCCATCTCAAAGAAAAATGGCAAAAAATTCAAACCAGCCAAGATTGTGGCTTTTGGCGGCGATGGCGGAACATACGACATCGGTTTGCAAGCTCTTTCGGGGGCTTTGGAAAGAGGTCATGATTTTTTGTATGTTTGCTATGACAATGGCGGGTATATGAATACTGGCGGACAACGCAGCGGCGCAACACCCTATGGCGCCAACACGGAAACTGTTCCGGCAGGTATTGAATCATTTGGAAAAACCCAGCAAAGAAAAGATTTGATGGAAATCGTCAAAGCCCATGGTATAAAATATTTGGCTCAAGCCAACGCGGCCTATTTGCCGGATCTCAAAAGAAAAGCTCAAAAAGCCTTGAACACTCCGGGACCATCATTTTTGTTAGTGTTGCAACCTTGCACCCAGGTTTGGAAATTTCCAACTTCGCAGTATGTGGCAGTGGGGAAATTGGCCACCGAAACAAATTTTTGGCCACTCTATGAGATTGAAGACGGAAAATACACGATCAATAATGTTGTCAAAAATCCCAAACCTATTGAAGAGTTTTTGAAAACCCAAGGACGTTTCAAGCATCTTTTTGCTGAGAAAAACAAAGATGTTGTGGTTGAAATTCAAAAAGTGGTTAATGAAAATATGGAGAAGCTTGTCAAAAAGGCTCAAATTAGCTAAAATATGAGCTAGGTGAGAGGCCACCTTAGCTCAGTTGGTAGAGCGGCGCACTCGTAACGCGCAGGCCATCGGTTCAATCCCGGTAGGTGGCTCATTCATAATTATCTTGCAAATAAATATCATACATATAGTAGTGAAACAATAAAAATATGTCAGTTTGGATTTATACAATCATTAGTGTCACAATTGTTAGTCTGCTTTCTTTGTTGGGGCTGATCGCTTTTCCGTTTGGTGAAGATAAAATAAAAAAGTTTTTGATCTGGGCAGTAGCTTTTGCAGGCGGCACACTTTTGGGAGATGCGTTTTTTCATTTGATTCCCGAAGCATATAAAAATGGGCAAGGTTCATATATTGCTTTTTCTTTGCTAGGTGGAATCTTGGCTTTTTTTGTTTTGGAAAAATTCATCCATTGGCATCATTGTCACGACATTTCCTGTCATGAACACAATGAAACTTTTTCCTATGTCATCATGTTTGGAGACGCGGCGCACAATTTTATTGATGGCATGATAATCGCAGCCAGCTATGCGGTCAGCATTCCGATCGGAATCGCCACCACCATGGCAGTTATTTTTCATGAAATTCCGCACGAAGTCGGCGACTTTGCTTCCATGTTGTATGGCGGTTTTTCCAAAGTGAAAGCTCTTTGGTACAATTTTTTGGCGGGAATCGTGGCAATTTTTGGCGCAGTTTTGGTTTTGATGATAAATGCTGATATGGCAGACATTAACAAATATTTGATTCCGTTTGCAGCCGGAGGGTTCATCTATGTGGCTAGCGCCGACATCATTCCTGAACTTCACAAATCCACCAAAATTTCGCATTCATTTTTGCAGCTCTTGTGTATTATTGCCGGAATGGGCATAATGTATGGACTGCTTGTTTTTGGATAAAAAAGTTTTTTCGCAAACAAGTTGCTCAAGTACGTTTTTATTTTTGTCACGGAAAAACAATTGCAACTTTTGAAATTGACACCAATGCGACTTGTTTTTAGTGAAAAAATAAAAAGTACTCTCGCTCCAGCTCATTTTTGTATTTGTGTAATATTCTTATGACTTACGCATTTGCCCTCGACCAAAATCAAAGTTCGTCATGCACGAGTTTTGATGAAACAAAAATAATTTTTGGCTGACCTCACCTGATGTTTGGCTCGGACAAACGCGTAAGTCATAATTTTGTAATTTTGCAGACCCATAATGAAAGAAACTCTTGAACAACTTGAAACTATAAAAACTAAACTCCCGTTGCTACGGGACTATCTTTGACGTCGCTCAAAAAAACAAAAAAATTGAAGAATTGGAAAAGAAAACTTCGGAAGAGGGATTTTGGAATGATCCGCAAAAGGCGGCAAAAATTTCCAAAGAACTTGAATTTCTGAAAAACGAAGTTGCAAGTTTGGAAGACATTGAAAAAAAAGTTGTTGAGCTGATCGAATTGATTGGTCTTTTCGGGTCGCCGGAAAATGGCGAACATGCGGAAATTGAAAAACAGTTTTTGGATTTGCAAAAAGAATTTGATGATCTCGAATTCAAATCTTTGTTGGGCGGCGAATATGACAAGAATGATGTGATTTTGGCCATCAGAAGCGGCGCTGGCGGAGTTGATGCCCAGGATTGGGCTCAGATGCTGGAAAGGATGTATCTCAAATGGTCAGAAAAAAATGGATTCAAAGCCGTGATGGTTGAAGAAACTCGTGGAGCTGAGGCCGGCATTAAAAGCGCCACCATTGAAATTTCCGGTCCGTATGCTTATGGATATTTGCAAAGCGAGGCAGGCGTGCATCGTTTGGTGCGACTTTCGCCTTTCAACTCTGACAATTTGCGCCAGACATCTTTTGCGGTTGTGGAAATTCTGCCAGTCATTGAAGAAATTTCCGAAGTCGTGATAAACCAGCAAGATCTTGTCATCGACACTTATCGCGCCTCTGGGGCTGGCGGACAGCATGTGAACACCACAGACAGCGCCGTGCGCATCACTCACACGCCGACAGGAATCGTGGTGACATGCCAAAGCGAACGTTCCCAACTGCAAAACAAAGAACAAGCCATGAAAGTCTTGAAAGCCAGAATCCATTAGCGATATTTGGAAGAGCAAAAGGCGGAAAAAGAAAAATTGAGAGGCGAATACAAAAGTGCGGAATGGGGAAGTCAGATCAGATCATATGTCATCCATCCATACAAAATGGTCAAGGATCATCGCACCAAATTTGAAACCAGTGATGCGGAAAAAGTTTTGGATGGCGAACTGCAAGGATTCATGGAAAGTTTTTTGCGTTGGCAAGCCAGCAAAGGAGAATAAAAATCTTCTCTGTCATTCCCGTGAAAACGGGAATCCAGGTTACGTGTAAATATGTATGATGATGATATTAAATAGGGCTGGATTCCCAGTCAAGCTGGGAATGACAATTTTTACATTTTGTTTTATAAGATTTTGTGCTATGATTAAATAAGATAAAAACAAAAAAGCATTTGAAATTATTCGGACATGATTCGAATATAATTTGGATGCAAATTCGTATATGCCAATACTAAAATTCGAAAACGTTTCAAAAATATATCCCGGAAAATTCATGGCTCTTGAAGACATCAATCTTGTCATTGAAGGCGGTGAATTTTTGTCCATTGTCGGTCACAGCGGATCGGGAAAATCGACTTTGCTGAAACTTATTTATGCCGAAGAGCAGGTTTCTGGCGGGCATGTCTATTTCAACAATCGCGCCATCGATTCTATCAACCAAAAACATCTTCCATATTATCGCCGCAACATCGGGACGGTTTTTCAGGATTTCAAATTGCTTCCGCAAAAGACAGCTTTTGAAAATGTGGCCTATGCGCTCGAGGTTTCCGATGAAACGCAAGAAGAAATCAATGAATTGGTTCCTGAGATTTTGGATATTGTCGGCATGGCGGACAAGGCGCACAAATATCCTCGTCAGTTGTCAGGAGGGGAGCAGCAAAAAATTTGTCTGGCCAGAGCTTTGGTGCGAAAACCTTTGATAATCATTGCGGATGAGCCGACTGGAAATCTTGATCCGACTGCCACTTGGGAAATAATCCAATTGCTTCTCAAGATAAACAGCATGGGAACAACTGTTGTTTTGGCCACTCACAACAAAGACATTGTGGACAAATTGAATCGTCGCGTGATTGCGCTTGATGGCGGAAAGGTGATCAGGGACATCAAAAAAGGACGCTACGCAATTTAAGAAAGATATTAGCTTATCAATTAATGGGTGTGCAAATTCATGAAGTGTGAATTTAACAACCCGTTAATCCGTTAACTCGTGAATTGGTCAATAAATCCAAATATGAAAACCATAAAACTCAAAAGGACATTTAAGGAAGGACTTGATAATTTCCGCCGTAATGGATGGCTTAGTTTTGCGACCGTCAGCGTGCTGGCAATTTCATTGTATGTCATCAGCGTCACCATAATTTTGGGAATCAGTGCCAATATGGTGCTCAAAAATGTCCAAGACAAGATCAATGTGAGCGTGTATTTCAATTCGGATGTGACTGAAAGCAGGATTTTGGAAATAAAAGACAAACTTGTCGGCTATCAAGAAATCCAATCGATCGACTATGTCTCCAAAGAACAAGCTTTGGCGCAGTTTAGAAAAATTGGAGAAAAAAACGTTTCAATTTCCCAGGCTTTGGACGAGATTGATGACAACCCATTGCTGAGCGCCTTGGTCATCAAAGCCAAAAATCCAAGCCAATATGACCTCATCACCAAAGCGATTTCCAATTCCAATTTTTCCGCGGAAATAAGCCGGATCGACTATGAAGAAAACAAAGCTGCCATCGACAGGCTTTCAAGTGTGATCAAATTAGTTGAAGAAGTCGGCTTGACCCTTGGAATAATCTTTGTGTTCATTGGCGTGCTGATCACTTTCAATGCGATTCGTCTGACCATGTATGCTCACAAGCATGAATTTGAAATCATGCGTTTGGTTGGTGCATCAAACATCTACATCCGCATGCCGTTTGTTTTTGAAGGAATTTTCTATGGGACAGTTGCTGCTTTTGTGGTCATGATCTGTCTTTTTGTCACTTCAAAATTCTTGGCACCGTTGACTCGCGGCAGCATTTCCGGAGGTGACATTGTTTCATTTTATTTTTCACACTTCTTCATTATTTTCGGAGGATTGCTCATCTCTGGAATATTCCTTGGCACACTCAGTGGCATAATCGCCATCAGAAGATATCTTAAAGTCTAGTATTTTGAAATGTTACAATAATTTTGATATCACAAAATATCCCTAGCGGGATATTTTTTGTTTACATGGATGGTAGCTATTATTTTGTAGCTAACTATTTACAAAATAATAAAAATATGCTAACATATTCAGAATTAGTACTTTTGCAGGAAAAATAACCAGGAGGGAACAAGATGATCCAAAGCAAAACGGAAGAGCAGAAAAGGGGATGGAGAGCTGATGTTGTTGCGGAAATTGTTAGGGATTATCTGGTATCTAATCTTAGGGCCAGCATTGACAATATTTGCAATGCTGTCAGGAAAGAACTTACCAGGAAACAGTTGGCAATTGATGTGTCGCCAAGTGGATTAAGAACCATGTTGGTTGCAGAAAAAAGACCATTTTGCTTGGTGAGGGTTCCAGGGGAAGGGATGTTTGTAACACTGGAACGTTCCATCTTACTAGATATTATGAGTGAAATGGCCAAAAAATCTGGTGTTAATAAAAACAAGGTGCGGCATTTGAAAAGTGTGCCAAGGCCTGTCAAAAAAATAGCAGTGAATGCATAATCTCTAGCGTGAGAATATGCAAAAAGGATTGGGAATTCATTTCCCAATCCTTTTTAATATACATTTTGCTGAAAAGTCAAAAAATGATATCATAAAAATGCAACATATAATAATACGTCATCTGCAATCAGTCTTCGTCATCAAAATTCGATGACCGATGACTAATGACCGATGACTGAATTTTTTATGAAAATAGGAGTCATTGGAACAGGCTATGTGGGATCAGTCACGGGGGCGTGTTTTGCTGAAATGGGCAACACTGTTGTTTGTGTCGATAAAGATCAAAAAAAAGTCGAGCAGTTCAGCTCTGGCAAAGTGCCGCTGCATGAAAAAGGTTTGGACGAACTGGTTGCCAGAAATTTGAAAAATGGAACACTGGCTTTCACGACAAATTTGGAAGACACCTTGAAAAAATGCGACATTCTTTTTATTGCTGTGGGAACTCCGCCAAATGAAGATGGTAGTGCGGATTTGAGCCATGTGCTTGGGGTGGCCACTTCAATCGGACAGATGATGGATCACGAGCTCATCATTGTGGACAAATCGACTGTGCCTGTCGGAACAGCTGAAAAAGTTGCCAAAAACATCTCTCTTGAACTTGAAAAAAGGGGAATCGAAATTCCTTTTCATGTGGTGAGCAATCCTGAATTTTTGGCACAAGGAACAGCTGTCAAAGATTTCATGGAACCGAGTCGCATTGTTGTCGGCGCCAATGATGCCAAAGTCATCGACACCATGCGCGAATTGTATGAACCATTCATGCGTCGCGAAGGACGATTTTTCGCCATGGATGCAAAGACTGCCGAAATCGTCAAGTATGCATCAAATTGTTTTTTGGCTGCAAAAATTTCAGTCAACAATGAATTGGCCAATGTGTGTGCAAAGGTAGGCGCTGATTTTGACCATGTGCGCAAAGCCATGGGAGCTGATCCTCGCATTGGAGAACCGTTCATGTATGCCGGCCCGGGTTTTGGTGGATCATGTTTTCCCAAAGATGTGAAGGCGCTTATAAAAACTGCCAAAGATTTTGGCTATGACGCTGAGATGCTGGGGCAAACATTGAAAACCAATGAAAAACAAAAATTCGTCTTGTCTCAGATGATCGTCGACAAGCTCGGAGAAGATTTGCAAGGAAAAATTTTTGCTGTGTGGGGTTTGGCTTTTAAGGCGGGAACTGATGATATGCGCGAATCTTCATCAATTACCATCATCAATGAACTCATCAAAAGGGGCGCAAAAATCCAAGCCCATGATCCTGAATCGATGGAGATGGCCAAGCGAGAAGAATATTTTGGAAAAAATCCCAACATCACCTATTTTGAAAACAAATATGAAGCTTTGCGTGGAGCTGACGCCATGCTCATCATCACTGAATGGAAAGAATTCCGCACCCCAGATTTTGAAATGATTATGAAATTTTTGAAAACACCTTGCATTTTTGACGGACGTTTGATGTATGAGCCTAAGAAAATGAAAGAACTGGGATTTGAATACAATTCAATTGGAAGATAATGATGCAAATCTGAAATCATTATCACAAAAAAACAAAATTAAAAAGGCTTGCCGGTTTTTCCGACAAGCCTCTTATTGTTACAAATATTCCACTATTTCACTGGGGGTAAAGTTGGCGACCATGTTAATGTATTCACTATGGCCTTCAGTTGAAAAGTAAACTGATTTCCAGCCGGCTGCTTCAAGCTCTTTGATTATGTGCAATTTAACTGGACCATCAACATTGTAATATGGTAGTCTAACCTTGGCTCTGAAATTTTTTCTATCAAATGATTCGCGTATGCCCTTGTTGATTGCATCCATAAGAATGGCTGCAGACTGAGGTTCGTTGCCATGCAAAAGTAGTGCTGTTGGTTTGATGGCTTCCATGGGTGATTCCTTTCATAGATAGAGTTGGATTTTTTAAGATTCATGGATGATGTGAAGGTGATGCTAATAAATTCCCAGTCTTTTGCTTTTCATCCTCCTTGCATTGTGGAATATGTGCTGCAATTGTTAAAATACTTTGAAAATATATTTTAAAATAAGAATCGCAAAATGTCAAATGCGGCGATGCGTTGTTTTTGAAGTTAAAATGGAGTAAAATATATGCATAATGTTGGATAAAACAAAACACATGAAAATATTGTTTTTGAATTACGAACTCGGATCAATGGAAAGTGAAGCTGGGGAAGCGACACTGGCTTTGTTGGCAGAATATGCCAAAATTCCCGAGATGGAAATTGATCTGGTGACTTCCTCGATCGATGGAAAATATCATGAATTAAAAATGGGAGAAAACGTTGCGATATATAGGATCCCAAATAAAAATATTTTGGGGAAACCGGCCTATCAGTCAAAAAAAGAGCCGTTGTCATTCATTTGGCAGGCATACAAATTTTCCCGCACTCTGGCCAAAAAACGCCAATATGATCTGTGCCATGTTTTCTTTTCGGAAACATTCGGACGAATCGCGCTCATGCTCAAATGGGAATTCAAATTGCCATTCATTGTTTCCTTGCAAGGATCTGACAATGTCGGATATATGGATAGGGAAATAATTTTGTCAAAATTCAAAAAACCGATTTCACAGAAAATTTTTGCCAAAGCCTCTTTTTTGATTGCTAATAGTCTTTGGCTCAGGGAATGGACTCTCTTATCCGGTCTTAAAAAAGAGATCGAACTCATATATAATGGCTTCGACGCACAAAGCATTTTTCCTGACCAAAGCAAACGTGACAGCGAAAAATTCGTGGTCATCTGTGACACGAAAATAGAACCGATCATGGGACTCAGATTCATGATCCAGGCCTTGAAATTGTTGGCGGGAAGATACGATCAAATAAGGTTATTGATTGTGGGCGACGGAAATGAAAAACAATCGCTTGAAGATTTGGCGCGCGCGCTAGGAATAAAAGACAAGGTCAGATTCATGGGTGAGGTTCCAGCGGAAAAAATCGCCGGATGCTATCAGCAAGCAGATCTGTTTGTCTCAACTTCGCTTGAAGACGGAATCAATATGAAAATCGCGAAAGCTTGTGCGGCTGGTTTGCCGATTGTCGCCATGGACACCGTTTGGACAAGAGAAATTTTGCGTGACGGTTTCAATTGTCTGCTGGCAAAAAACAATGAGGCTGATGATTTGGCAGACAAAATTGAAAGATTTGTTTTGGACAAGGAATTGCGCGATGTTTTTTCAAAAAACAATCTGTCGCAAGTCGAACAATTCAGTTGGCGGAATGCTGCCAAAAAATATTTCAATATCTACACAAAAACCAAAAACATAAAAACACTCCAGGACTAATATTGAAGTTTTTTTAAAAAAGAATTCTGTTTTTGCTTTGCTGCTATCGGTTCATGCGCAATATATTATCCTCTTTGACTTTTTGTTTTGCCTGTTTCCTTTTTCGGCACGCTTCGCAGTCGCAAGACTATGACTGCTTGCTTGTCCTCGCTCTCGCTGCGGATGGCCTCAAAAGAAAATAGGCAAACCAAAAAAACAAAAGCTGGTTAGAACCTTATATTGAGGATGACCCATGTTTCTTTCTTAGGCACGCTCGCAGTTACAAAACTATGATGACGCTATAAAAAACAGGCAAAGCAAAATCAGCCATAAAGAAGTGATTCGCATCGCTTCTTTTTTTGTGACTTATCCCAAACTTTTTTCCAAAGTTTCCAGATTCGGTTCGACGCGAAAGACGAACTTTTTGCGCATGAAGAAATTCCAATTAAGAACAAGGATAACTGCGATCATTTTGGCAATCATAATTTTGAAGTTCATGTTGTCAACCAAAATCCAAAGGATCGTTTCAGTCCAAAGCAGTCCGCCAACTCCGATGATGACAAAAAGGGAAAGTTCTCTTTTGATTTTGCCGGAACTTTTGAAAACCAACATCGTGTTGAGGGAATAGTTGGTGGCAACTCCGGCCACAAAGGCTGCCGCTGCTGCCACAAGATGGTTTATGCCCAAAAAATGGGTGGAAACATACAACACAAACATGTCCGTCAGTGTTGAAACTCCTCCACAAAAAAGATATTTCAAAAATTGGCGCAAGCCCTGGGAAGTTTTTTTCGGGAGAAAGAAATCGAAAATAGTGTCAATGAATTTTTCTAAGCGCATAGGTTTGAAGTTTATAGGACTTACGCATTTGCCCTCGACTAAACATCAAAGTTCATCATGCACGGGTTTTGATGAAGCAAAAACAATCTTTGGGCTGACTTCACCTGATGTTTGGCTCGGACAAACGCGTAAGTCCTAGTTTTAAAGCTTGTGGTTATTTTTGTTATTGTTTGATTGTGATGTCTGCTGCTTTGATCACTTTGACGAAGTTGTTGGGGTTGTTGTCGACGATGACATCGAAAGCTGGATTTTTTGTTTCATAAGCTTTTGCGAAGTCGGCATTCTTGCGGACAGCCCCTGATAATTTCAAGGTTCTGGATTTTCTGTCCGTCGAAACGACGAAATAGTCAAACGTGGTTTTTTCAAAGGTTGCTTTTTTGAAATCAATAAAACATCTGCCGACAAATCTTTCACAAACAGCGCCTTTGTCTGACCAAATAGTCATGTCATGGGCGTTGGGAAGATTGTTGAGAAATGTTGCAGCTTCATAGCTTCCTTCTCCCATGCCTTTGAGATTGACGATGAAATTGTTGGGCAAAATTTCACTGGCATAGGCCAAATAGTTCGGTTTGACGAAATATAGGCTTGAAACAAGGATTAAAATGGTGGCCACAAAAACAGTTGGCAATGGCACAAACTTTTTGATCTTGTAATTTTTGAGAATTTCAGAAATTCCGATGGCTGCCAGCACGAAAGCCAATGGATAGACCATGATCTGATATCTCACAGTGTTGACAACTGCATTAACGGCAGATCCTAAGTAGAAAATAAGAATAAAGATGATGATGTATATGGCAGTGATGTTTTCTCTTGCCAAATCTTTTTTGCGGAAAATGCTGAAAATTGCAAACATCAAAAGGAATAAAACCAAAGGCGAGATGCTGAAAATCAAACTGTACATGTCGCCTGAGAGTGCGCCAAGATATTTGTGGATGATGTCGCCGCTGCCGATTCCTTTGGGTGAAGCGATTATCGCCTGAAGATCGAAAGTTTTCAGTCCAGCATAGACATGCAACAAAACAAAAACAATCAAAAACAAAAAGGCACTGGCGGAAATTTTTGCCCAAAGATTGCGATGTTTCACAAAAAAAGCAAAAGCAATGCTTGAAAATTTGGCTTTGAAAACAAGGATATCAATTGCCAAAAGTCCGATTGTACCCACAAACAATGGCCAAGTCGAGGAAAAAACCGGGTTGCCCAAAGTTGCATGGAAAAGAGTGGAAAGTTTGACCCAGGTGGCAGGGAAAAAGACAAAGGCAGTGGCCATGGCTGTGGCAAAAAGAATCAAATAATTTTTAAGTGCCAGTTTCAAATATTTTTCCACATCCATGTTCTTGTGTGCCCAAAGGATGTATTCCAAAAGAAAAACAAGGAAAAAATAAACAAAAAGCACATTGGCGACATATTTGGTGATGACCGAAAGTCCCAAAAAGAAGCCGGAAAGCAACAGATATTTTCTTTCATCATTTTTGAGAAAAACAAAAAGACTCAAAGTGGAAAGCGCTGTCAAAATCCAAAGCATGGCATCGGAATTTATGATCAATGAAATTCCCAGCAAAACAGGAGAAAAACCGATAAAGATGGTGGCGAATTTGGCAGTTTGTTCTCCTAACAATTTTTTGATCAAAAAATAGAAAAGAGGCAGGATCAATAAAGTGAAAAGAAAGACCGGCAAGCGCAAATGGAAATACAAATCTTGTATTTTTTGCAATTGCTCAGGCGTTTTGGCTTCGTAGCGCAGACTTTTCAAACTTTTTGGGTTTTCGCCAAGAAAGGGAAGACCTGCGCCGGAAACCATAGCCAAAGGCACTCCTGGTTTGTCGCAGATGTTGGTTTTTTTCCATTGCATGGTTTTGACAGCGTTCCAGAAATTTGGAACACGTCCATAAGACCAATAAGGTTCATCAACTCCGGAAAAATTCGTCAGCCTTGAAAAGCCGAAATAGAAACTGGAAGTTATTACAGCCAAAAAGATGAGCGTGATGGTTATTTTTGATTTCATTGTTTTTTGTCAAAATTATGGTTATTTTTTAGATTCAACGGCTGAATTGTAGCATGAAAAATTACGTTTGTATAGCTTTTTGGGTGTTGATAATAAGCTCTTAAAATCTTTTACAAAAACGTTTTGTTTTGCTATACTGTCTGCATGCGAAAGGGATTTGGTCCCTGGGCGTAGATACATGGTGATAACTAACAATTCAAACAAATAGATGAAAAAAAATACTCTTGGTTGGAGCGGTTTGGCGCTGCTTGTCATTATCGTGGCAGCAATTTTTGTGCGCACCTATAAATTCGACGACTATCTTTATTTTAAGATGGACCAATCTCGTGATGCTCTTTTGCTCACCAACGCTGTTGAGAACGGACCGCAATATTTGCCGCTGCTGGGTGCGCGCGTGGGAGCCGTGAAACTCAAACATGGATTTTTGCGTCTTGGGCCAATTTCGTATTATTTCCAATATCTAAGTGCGGTTGTTTTTCATTCCACACAGGCCTATGTCTATGCATATCCTGATTTGATGTTTTCAATCCTGACAATTCCGCTGCTATTTTTTTTCCTGAGACTCTATTTTTCAAAGCATAATGCCTTGTTTATTACGGCAATGTATGCCTTTTCTTTTATAATTATCCAATATTCACGTTTTGCCTGGAATCCAAACTCTCTGCAATTCTTTTTGTTGCTGACTTTCTATGGTCTTTTGCGCTTTTTCAATGAAACCAACGAAAAACTCAGGAGGCGTTGGTTGGCACTTTGGGCTGTGGGTATGATAATAGGCTCGCAATTGCATTTCTTCGGTTTTTTCTCATTGGTGGGAATTTCGGGTCTGATGATTATTTTTCACTATGAACTTTGGAAAAAGGAAAATATCTCAAACCATTTGCAAAAAGAAGCCATGAAGGGATTTGCAAAATATGCAGCAATTGTGCTGTTGGTTTTCACAATTTTCTATACTCCGTTGATCATCAGTGATGTTTTCAGAAAAGGCGAAAATACTCACAATTTCTTTGAAGCACTCACTTCCAAGCCGGTCAACAAGCCGCTTAGTCAAAAAATCGTCAAAACAACCACTGAAAATTTGAAATATTATTGTCTGATCACGACTTCTCAATGCTATGGCTCTGACATGAAAAAAGAATATCCAGCCATAGCGGCAACCGTTTTGGTGCTTTTGTCAGGCTTACTTTTGGTTGTTTATAATTTGCGCAAAAAAGTTTTGACCAAAACCAAGAAGGATTTTTTGATTTTGTTGGCCGTGTGGGTGGCAGTCTTTACCATCTTGACTGTGCCTGTTGCATTCCAACTCAGACCGCGTTTTTTCATTGTGGTTTTTGCAATACCATTCATTTCGCTGGGACTTTTCTTTGAATATTTGGAGGAAAAAATGAATCGCAAAAATGCCATTTTGTTGGCAGTTCTTCTCACTGCTGGTGTCATCGGTTGGAACACGCATGGAACTCTTGCTTGGTTCAAGGAGCAAGCTGATTCACAAAAGAAGGCTGTTATCGTGAAAAGAACCTTGATTCTGAAAGCCAAGGATGGCGTGACATTGGGTCAGTTGCAAGGAGTGACTGATTGGATGTATTCCAGACACAAACAAGGCGACACCCTTTATTATTATGTAAAACCTGAACATGTCAGGCCGATCACATTTTTGCTGCATGAAAAACGTGATCAAAATTTGGTTTCCACAACCATGACCATCAATAATGATCCAAATGCCCAATATTTCGCCGTGGTGCCAACTAAAAACGGTCTTGAGCCATTGTTTTCCAAATATCCGAACAACAAAATCTCCGTGGTTGCCCAGCAGCAATTCGGGCAACTGACTGTTTTTGAAGTGGCCATCGGCGATCGCAGCACTTCGGCGACGTTCAGATTTAACAAATCTTCTTCCAAAAAAGACGACCGCATCTATTGGAAAGATGTTTTTGGAATCAAGGAAAACAAAGATAACAAAAACCTTATCCCAATAAGCGGAGACGAATAGGGATCAAAAATGAATTCAGAAATGCCAGGACTTTTAAACCGGTAAAATTGATTTGAAGATGAAAAAAAATATTACAGATTATATCACAAAACATCCCATATTTGCTGCTTGTTTCGCATATGTTTTGATAGCTCTTGCATTTACTTTTCCTGTTATTTTGCATCTGAATACCGAGATTCCTAAGGGCGGCGGCGATGTCTATCAGGTCATTTCCAGCATTGATCTGGGTGTAAAGCAAATAAAATCTTTGGATTTTTTGCATGGTGCAATTTTTTTGGCCAAAAAAATAAATGTCTTTACGCCATATATTTTGCTGAACTTGGTTGTCAATAAGTTTGCGGCTTATAATATCTTGTTTTTGTTGACCTATGTTTTGAGCGGAGCGGGGATGTTTTTGCTGGCACGTCATTTTGTGAAAAATGATCAGGCGGCTTTTTTGGCTGGAATTATCTATGCTTTTTCACCTTTTCATTTCTATCAATCTGTCTCGGTGCATTTGGGCACAATGCAACAGCAATGGGCTCCGTTTTTTGCATTGTTTCTGTTCTTGTTTTTCAAAGAGAAGTTCAAATTCAAACATTTTGCAGGAGTTTGTGTTTTTGCTTTTCTGATAGCCATGTCGGAGCATCAGATGTTGGCGTTTACTGTTCTTTTTGCTGTCATGGTTGCCATATATGAAATTGTTGTCGACAGATCAATTTTGAAGAACAAAAAATTCTGGACCTATGTTGTTTGTTCATTGGCGCTTTTGGCAGTTGTAGCTTTTGTGATGTTTGGCGACATGCTCAAAGTTGCGACATCGGACAACAATTTTTTGGATGCAGGGGAGGGAGCAGCCAACAAATATTCCATTGCAATGCTTGACCCGATCGCGCCTCCTATTTTCCATTCCATATGGCCAGGTGCGAGTGAATTTTTGCAGAACATCATGCTAGGCGGAACAAACAGGGGCTCATATTTTGTGGGATTTTCTGTTTTTGGCGTGCTTATTTATTTTGCATATTTGCTTAAGAAAAAAAAGGTGGCTGAGACAAAAGAAAGAAAATATAGAAATGATCTGATTTTTTGGAGCGTATCCACATTGTTGTTCTATGTTTTTTCATTGGGCAATTCTTTCACTGTAGGTAAGTTCACGATTTATTTGCCCTATTATCTGGTCTATAAATTTTTGCCATTTTATGAAAACATCCGCACCACTGGAAGAATGTTCATGTTTGCAGAGCTTGGAATTGCCATGCTTTTTGCTTACGGATTTTTGCAGTTGCTAAAAAAATATTCGCAAAAAAATATCCTGCTGACAATCGTTTTTTCGGCTGTGATCTTGTTGGAATTTTGGGTGGCACCAATAGGAACCATGGTTGTTTCATATTCTCCTTTATATGACCAAATGGCCAAAGACAAAGAACAATACAGACTTATTGAAATTCCAGGCTCAACAAGCTATGAATTTGCCAGTTATGCCATGTTTACAGCTTCAGTGCATGACAAAACGGATCTTAATGGCATGCCGCTGGCTCGCAAAATTTCCGGTGAATTTGATATGCAACAAAACACCCCAGTGATCAAACAACTCCTATATACCATTCCCAAAGGAAACGATCCTGACACCAAGGGTGATAACGATATTTTGGCAGCTTTTAATTACAACAACTCAAATGCAGTGCTTAATTATTACAATGTTCGTTACATTACGATAAGCAAGTTATATGCGGATAAGGATGTGATTGCTTTGGCTCAAAAATTCATTGAGGATCATGTCGCGTATGCCAAGAAATATGAAGATTCATATCTTATTGCCTATGAAGTCAAAAAAGTTGCGCCAGCAGGTTTTTATGCACAACTGGATGAGACAACCAGTGATTTTTATTCTGCGGATTTCAAGAGTGATACAGGAAAAACAAACAGGGAATTTGGAGATGGCGCCGGTTTGAAAATAGTCAACATGGGATCAGCTGGACAAAAAGTTAAAATCACGGTTTCAGTCAAAGGACCGGAAGGAATGACTTTTTCTTCGGCGTCAAACAAGGAGCAAAACAATGTTTTGCAACTGACAGCCACTGAAAAACAATATTCATTCGATACGATTCTTGCAGCAGGAAACAATACAATTGTTTTTGCTGTCAAAAATGCCAAAGGATCAGCCGTCAGCATCTCAACCAGCAAGAAAAAACATCAAGCTGCCATCGTGTCTCAAATAAGCGTGATTGCGCAATAATAAAAATAAGTTAAGGTGAAAATGCAAAATTATATTTTTGGAATTGGCATGTTTGTTAATAAAAATAGAGCCCTTGTTTTTTTGTTGTGCATGGCTTTTTTTGTTTGGATGTGGATGATTTTTTTGCGGGAAAATATCTATGTAGACGAGGGTTATCACACTCGGCAGATTCATCGTTTTATGAAGGGAAATTATGAAATTATTCCAGCTCTGACCACTATTCCAGGATATCATGCTGTTATAGCATTTATTGCTAACGCTTTTGATATTTCAAGTCTGAAGCAAATTCGCGTTGTCAGTTTATTGTTGTCCT
>JAQTLF010000018.1 GCA_028715015.1 Candidatus Moraniibacteriota bacterium
AACTCGAATCGTTTGCTCAATTTGGATCAGATCTTGATGAGAAAACCAGATCACAAATCGAACGCGGAAGAAGATCGGTTGAAATTTTGAAACAAGGACAATATGAGCCGATGGTTGTTGAACATCAGGTGGCAATTTTGTATGCACTTACCAATGGATTCGTGGATGATGTTGAAGTGGAAAATATCAGAGGTTGGGAATCTGATTTCCACAAATATTTGGATTCTCAAGCCAGTGACGTCATCACGCTATTAAGAGAAAAGAAAGAACTTTCTGATGATGTGGTAGCCGTACTTGAGAAAGCGATTAAGGAGTTTAAGGAAGTTTATCAAAAATAGTTTTAAAGACTAAGTTTGAAATTTTAAATCAAATCCTAAATGTCCAAGTTTTAAAACATTTAATCATTTAAAACTGAATTCAAACTTAAAATTTAAAACTTAAAATTAGAAATATAAATCAAGTTTAGAAAACATTAAAAATATGGCCAGTTCGCTCGACATAAAAAGACGTATACGTTCCATCAACTCCACTCGCAAAATAACCAAAGCGATGGAGATGGTTAGTGCTGCCAAGATGCGCAGAGCTGTTTCCAGTGTGTTGGGCATACGACCCTATGCCCATGCTGCTTGGAGTGTGCTGACAAATTTGGCAATGGCTTTTGAAAATTCAGAGCTTGGTCTTTTGCAGGTGCGCGAAGTGAAAAGCGTGCTGATGATCGCAGTGACCTCCAATCGTGGACTTTGCGGATCATTCAACACCCAGGTGGCCAAAAAAATCAAAGAAGAAATTTTGCATCCTGACAAATTGAAAATAAACCGCATCGGCAAAAAGAAAATCGAATCGAAAATAAAAGATGAAGATCTTAAAATCGATTTCATTACCATTGGAAAAAAGGGGGAGGGTATGGTGAAAAAAATGCAAAAAGAAATCGTGGCTGCTTTTGAAGATGGCGGAAATTTTTCAACCATCGCTGATGTCAAACCTCTTTCAAAAATCGTGATTGAAGATTATCTGGCCAAAAAATATGACAAAGTGGTGGTGATATATACTGATTTTGTCAGTGCTGTCAGTCAGCAAACCAGAATCCGTCAAGTGCTGCCGATTTCCAAAATCGATTTGGAAAAACAAATTGCTGAAATCGACATCTTGGCCAAAGAATATGGATTGGATGAACCGGTTGTTTCCTACAAGGTTGAGCCAAGTCCCGAAGAGGTTTTGGAATTCATCATTCCGCGTTTGATCGAGATGCAGCTTTTCCATGCAGTTTTGGAATCGCAAGCCTCCGAACAAAGCGCGCGCATGATGGCCATGAGAAACGCCACTGATGCAGCCGGAGAAATGAGTGAAGATCTGACCCTGGCCTATAATCAGATCAGGCAAGGAAAGATCACCCAGGAAATCGCTGAGATTTCAGCCGGTCGCGCTGCCCTGGAATAAATCAGAACCACTGATTAACACATGATTTTCCTGATTACACATGAGAATAACAAATCAGTGAAATCAAGTGTGTTCATGTGTGAATCAGTGGTTCGGATGTTGGTTATTTGAAAATTTGGGTAAAAGAAAACGCCCACTCCAGATATTATGGAATGGGACGCTTGAGGGCTGATTGTAGTTATGTTATAGCATAACAAAATCGTACAGTATAACAACATCAGTGTTTGTTGATAGGAAACCCGTTGTTCCGTCAGGGTTTTCAATATTTCTCTCAAACGAGATTGGAGGACCAGGACTGTCACTGATCTTTCTGTAGGCTCTTTTTCTGCAGAGCTCCTTTGCTGCTTCCACGTCTCCATTGGTATAATTCGCCATGCAGTGTCTCACAATGAGAACTGGTTCGAAAATGGTACCAATAGGTAGCTCATGGAAATAGGGGTGACGACCTGGCAACATTTCGTAATCGCGTAACATGGTGTGTCTCCTTCCCTGTGGAATATTTTGTTGATCAATTGTCAACCTAATAGTATACACCCAAATAACCAAAAAGTCAAGTGTTCGAGATTCTGATTCTGTTTATGGCTTAAAAGAGCCGTGGATGGAAAGGGAAACTTGAAAATCCAAAACCTAAATGACAAATGTCAAATAAAATCTAAAACCATAAATCCTAAACTTTAGATATTTGGATTTAGGTCATTTATTTGAAATTGAGATTTTAGATTTGAGATTTAAAATAGTAATTTATTTCAATATTTTATAAATAATTAAGTGATAATAATATGAAAAACGTAGGTAAAATTATTCAGATAATCGGTCCGGTTGTCGACGTGCAGTTTGAGGACAAAATGCCGGAAATATATAACGCGCTGACAATAAATTTGGGAGACCGAGCCGCCTCCACTTCCGCCGACGCTAAAGCTACGGCGAGCCAAGGACAAATCGTTTTGGAAGTTCACCAGCACATGGGTGCGGGAAAAGTTCGCGCGGTGGCCATGGGGCAGACTGACGGACTTCGTCGCGGCATGGAAGTTGTTGACACGGGAGCTGCCATCCAAGTTCCAGTCGGACAAGAAACATTGGGACGAATGTTCAATCTTTTGGGCGAGGCCATTGATGGCAAACCGAATTTGGAAAATCAAAAAACATTGCCGATCCACCGAGATGCACCGAAGTTTTCCGAACAAGCCACCGAAGCTGAAATTTTTGAAACCGGAATCAAAGTCATCGATCTTATCTGTCCTTTCGTGAAAGGTGGAAAAGTGGGACTTTTTGGAGGTGCCGGAGTGGGAAAGACAGTGGTGATCCAAGAACTTATCCGCAACATCGCGCAAGAGCATGGAGGATTTTCCGTGTTTGCGGGAGTTGGAGAAAGAACACGTGAAGGAAATGATCTTTTTGGAGAAATGAAAGACTCCGGAGTTTTGGACAAAACAACTTTGGTGTTCGGTCAGATGAATGAACCGCCTGGAGCTCGTCAACGTGTGGCTCTTTCAGCTTTGACCATGGCTGAATATTTCCGCGATCAAGAAAACAAAGATGTACTTTTGTTTGTGGACAACATTTTCCGTTTCACCCAGGCTGGATCCGAGGTGTCGGCGCTTTTGGGACGCATTCCATCAGCTGTGGGCTATCAACCAACCTTGGCTGAAGAAATGGGAAAACTTCAAGAAAGAATCACATCCACCAAAAACGGTTCCATCACATCCGTGCAAGCCGTGTATGTGCCGGCTGACGATTTGACCGATCCAGCTCCGGCCACAACTTTCGGACATTTGGATTCGACCGTGGTGCTTTCTCGTGGACTTTCAGAATTGGGAATCTATCCAGCTGTTGATCCTTTGGATTCAAGCTCGACAATTCTGGATCCGAACATTGTGGGTCAAGAACACTACGACGTGGCTCGCGGAGTCCAAAGAGTGTTGCAACGCTACAAAGATTTGCAAGACATTATTGCGATTTTGGGAATGGAAGAACTTTCCGATGAAGACAAAATCTTGGTGACACGCGCTCGCAAGATCCAGAAATATCTTTCACAACCATTCTTTGTGGCTGAACAATTCACCGGCGCACCTGGAAAATATGTGAAACTTTCAGACACCATCCGTGGATTCAAGATGTTGCTTGATGGTGAAATGGATGAATATTCAGAACAGGACTTCTATATGAAAGGAAGCATAGACGAAATTAAAAAGTAAGAACTTTTTAATTCGCAGTTTTAAAGGCTAAGTTTGAAATTTTAAATCAAATCTAAATGTCCAATTTTTAAAACATTTAATCATTTAAAACTGAATTCAAACTTAAAACTTAAAACTTAAAACTTTTGAAAAAATTATGTCCAAGAAAATAAAATTCAAGATTGTTACTCCCGAACGCACTTTGTTTGAACAGGAGGTTGATCAGATCACTTTGCCGGTCGTTGATGGGGAAGTGACCATAATGCCTGATCATCGCAGCTATATTGCAGCTTTGAAGGCGGGAGAAATCATGTTCAAGATTGATGGCAAAGAAACATTACTGGTTGTTTCCAGTGGTTTTATTGAATTCAATGACAACACCTTGGTCGTTTTGGCTGACACAGCTGAAGCTGCCGAAGAAATTGATGTGAAACGCGCCGAGGAGGCACGCAAACGCGCTGAGCAGATCAAGGAAGAGAAAGTGACCATGAATGAGATGGAATATGCGCGTGTGGCTGCAGCCATTGAAAAGGAAGCTGCCCGCATTCGTGTGGCCAAAAAACACCACACCCGAAGTGGTATTAAAATTGATTAGATTGATTCATTATTTGTTTACCATGCTTGAATATGAGTATGGAAACACGAGATCGGTCATTTGTCATCAGTCATCAAGTGTTATTTTTTTGTAAATTTTAGCAGCTGATGACTGGTTGCTGATGACTGATGACTTTTGCATTTTCGATGTTGACAGTTTTTTGGCTGAGGAGTAGAATTCAGAGGTTGATTATTGCTGGACAAAAGTTGTTTTGCAGATAAATAAACGTTTTTAAAAGGATGCTCTGACTTTTCTCGGTCCTTTTTTTATAGCCCACAAAGAAAAGGATCCCGATTCGTCGGGGTGCTTTTTTGTTTTTTTGTCATTGAGAAAATATGAGTCATGCATTATGCATTATGCATAATGCATGGATCTGACATCAGAAGAAAGAATTTTTTTTGTTTCACCCGTTTCCTTTTGAGAGCACGCTCGCAGCCGAAATCATTGGCTGCTCGCTCGTCCTCGCTCTCGCTGCGGATGGCCTCAAGAGAAAACAGGCTCAACAAAAAAATAACTGATTCTAAAATACTAATTAAAACAATAAAAAATTATTTCTAAACCAAGTTTATGAAAAAAAACATCAAGGAAAAAATCTTGCAAAATTGGAAGTCGGGCGTGACAGTTTCGGTGGTTTCAATTCCGCTTTCAATCTCATTGGCGGTGGCAGCTGGAGCAACTCCCTTGATGGGAATCATCACAGCCATTTGGGCAGGGCTTGTCGCTTCAATGATTGGCGGCAGCAATTTCAATATTGTCGGACCAACCGGAGCTCTTTCCGGAATCTTGATTGTCTATGCCGTGAAATATGGAATAGGAATTCTTCCGACTCTGGCGATTTTGGCTGGAATCATGACCTTGATCGTATATATGCTGCGTTGGGAACGCTACATCGTTTTCATTCCATCAAGCGTGGTGCACGGATTCACTTTGGGAGTCGCTTTCATCATCGGACTTGGACAAGTCAACGCTGCTCTTGGGCTCAAAAATTTGCCAGTGCATGAAAGTCTGGTTGAAAATCTTTATGAAAGCATTTTGCATATCAATCTGACCCATTCTTGGACAGTACTTTTGTTTTTGGTCGGCTTCGTGTTTTTGTTTGCTTGGAAAAAAGTTTTTCCAAGAATTCCTGGCGTTATCGCGCTTGCTCCAATGGGAATCCTTTTGGGATGGCTTTCACAAGCAGGCATCATTGGTGTGCAATTTCAAACTTTGTTTTCAAAATTCGGTGACATTTCAGGAAATCTTTTTTCAATGCCGAAGATTGCTTTGGTGTTCAACCAGGAAATGTTTTTGGGTGCGGCAGCCATAAGTGTGGTGGCCATTTTGGAAACGATCATGTCTGCCAAGATTGCCGATGGCATGACCAAAACCAAACACAACACCCGCAAAGAAGTGTTGGCAGTGGGAGTTTCCAACATCGTTTCCGGTTTTTTTGGTGGAATTCCAGCCACAGCTGCTTTGGCTCGAACATCTTTGAATGTGAAAAGTGGTGCCAATGACAAGATGTCAGCAACCATCAGCAGCATTTTCGTGTTGATCATTTCTGCAATGCTCCTGTTTGCTTTCAAATATTTGCCGTTGCCAGTGGTGGCTTCGATTTTGATTTTCACAGCCACCCAAATGGTTGAACGTGAGCATTTTGAAAAAATATACAAGAACGACAAAACGGCTTTTCTTTTGGCCATGGCTGTGGCTGCAATCACAATCGTGGAAGATCCGATCATGGGAATTTTGATCGGTTCAATGGCGGCGCTGCTTTTGTTTGCCAACAAGATGTCCCGAGCCAAAACTGAAATTAACATCAACAGGGATGGAAAATTGGTCGGAAGATTGAATGCCAAGGAATTCAATCGCACCAAGGATCATGGCGACACTTTGGTATATCGTTTTGCAGGACAACTGACTTATGTCAATGCGCAATCACACATGAGCAATGTGGCCAGAATCAGCGATGAGACAAAGACAGTCGTGTTCAGTTTCCGCAATCTGTTTTTCTTCGATATGGATGGCTTGGAAATCATCAAGGAAATGGTTGAAACCATGGAAATGAGAGGCAAGAAAGTATATATGTCATCAGTTGGGGGAGCTTTGGAAAGAGCATTGAAGAAGGAAAAATGGTTCATCAAGATGACAGAAGAAAAAAAGGTTTTTGACAGCACAAAAAACGCTTTGGAAAAAGGGGATAAATAGTTGGATATTTTAAAACAGGCTTTTTGATAAGGCCTGTTTTTCTTTTATTGTTTTCAAAAAAAGACATTTTTAAACACAATGTTGTCAAGCAAAATGTCTTCTGAGAGCATGATAAAAACAGATGAAAGGGAGCAGTTTTTTTACAATTTTTAATATCAACTTAGTCAACTACTTAGACAAGGAGGAAGTAAAGATGCAAGTGGCAAAATTTGCACAGGATAAGGAAACTATTTTCACAACAACATTTGATTATGCGGGTAGTCCTGTTTGTAATGCCATAGTTATAATACCGCCAGATTTCAGAACAATTCACGATACTAGCAGATTTTTGCGAGATCCAAAAGGTCTGAACTTGAAAGCATTTGATCTTGTAGCATCGGATCGTTTTGCAAAGAGGTATATTCGTGGAGGTGAAAGTGAGGCTAAAACACTGAAGATTGCTTGCAATGATCATGAAGTGTCTTTGGCGGTTGTTATTCATAACGCGGAGCTTATCATTCCTGATCGCTTCAATAATGACCGCAAGAAAGAAGAATATTTTCATCGTAAAAGGATGATGGAATTTGGAAATAAGTTTATGGATGAACATCCAAATGTGAGATTTGTTCCAATTTTCGTCAGGATAGTTGATGGGGACACGTTGGAATATGTTTCCTTTGAAGGTTTATTTTATGGGGGTGAAGAAAAAGTTGTTTGGCGTGTGGCATTCTCTTTTCGAAATGTGGTTTCATGTGAATATCTCTTGATAATGTGTCTAGATTTCAGATTTAGAAAGGAATGTTTTGATTTCAGTAAAGCAATATTGAAGATGCCATATTTTCACCTTCTTGGCATTCCTGGGGCGTCCCAGGGAATTATCAATGACGACAAGGCAGTTATTGAGAGTCTTCAGAACGCCTTAAAATCAGGGGTTAGAAAAGTAGCTATCATTCATCATGCTAACTGCACTGCCTACAAAAAAGATGTTGAGAATCTTAGTATTTCCCAAGAAGAGGAATTTCATCGCGTGCAACTTTTCATATGCAAAAGGAAATTGCATGATATGGGATTTGAGGAAGTTTTTACTGCATTTGTAAGGCTTTCCGAGGATAGGAGTTTGATGAGGTTTGTTGTCGTAAAGTAGATTTATTGCAAGGGTGTAGTCAATTTTGGCTGCACCCTTTTTTCTTTTCCAAAAAAGTGTGGTATAATTTTGTTATTGATAAAAATAAAACAAATAAAATGAACAAAACAAAAACATCCGCCAAAAGCAAGATTGCTTTTTGGGAAAAGACAAAGGAAATGCTGGGAAAATACAGGACTGTTGGAATCATCAACAAAAAAGTTTTGGTGATTTTTGGAATTTTTGTCGTCTTGGCAATAGGATTTTTGTTGGTTTTCAGCGCTGGCTGGAGGATGCGTGCCATGCAGAATTTCTATGGTCAAAATGTTGGTTTCGGCAATGGCGCCAACATGATTAATCGTGGAAAATATGTCTATCCTTTGCCGGCTGCTCAGGACAGTGCAAACCAGTTCGTTATTCCTGAAGATGCTGCCAAAAGCGGAGAAATTGCAATCGTGGTCAACGATTTGGAAACAGCCAAGAAAGCTGTTTTGGCAGCTGCAGTGAAAGGCGGCGGCAGCGTGTATGCGACTTTCATTTCCTATGTTTCCGGCAATCTGAAAAATGGATCAATGGTGGTGCAAGTTCCGGTTGAAAATTTTGAAGCCACTTTTGAAGCTCTCAAGGGTGTGGGAAGCAAAGTTGTGCAAGAATCCAGCAGGCAGATTGAGCCAAGAAACATCGCATATCCGATGATGACACCTGCCACCTCGGCGCAGGAACAAGCTGGAGCAAACTCTGCCAGCGCGCAGCCGGCTGCGAATTCAGCAGAAAACAAACAGGCCAATGTTGATCAACAAACAGCAGCTTCAGCTCCAGCAATCGCAGTTTGGCCACAGCCGCAACAAATCCAAAACAAGGGCTACATCAGAGTCGTGTTTGCCGACTATGGCAATGCTCAGCCGGTTGGAACCGTTGGAAGCACTACAACTTTGCAGCAAACCAAAAGAGGACTTTGGGCAGTGTTTATGGCTGAATCCTTGCTGTTGATAATTTTGTTCGTAGTCCTAATTTTGATGCTTAGAAAAATATTCAGCCATTTTCGTTCTATTAGAAAAACTAAACCCACTGTACATATCGTCAGACAAATGCCCAAGACCCGTCAGCGAGTTATAAGAATACAAAAGAAAAAATAGACAACCTTGAACAAACAAAAAAATCCTTATTAAAATAAGGATTTTTTTGTTTTGGATGTGCCCAAAGAGAGACTCGAACTCTCATGGCTTGCGCCACACGATTTTGAGTCGTGCGTGTATACCAATTCCACCATTTGGGCATATTCTGCCTGAATTAAGGCATATTTCCACTAAAAGTACTCTCTAATAATAGATGATTGAAATTGAATTGTCAATGTGGTAGAATAAATCATAGAACATGAAACACATAACATAGAACACATAACATAGAATGCGGTTGCTTAATGCTCCATGTTTTATGCTGTATGATACATGATCAGATGGCTAAAATAATTTCACTTATAAATCAAAAAGGCGGGGTCGGCAAAACGACCACTGCCATCAATATTGCGACTTATCTGGCTTCAATGGGGAAGTTGGTGCTTTTGGTTGATCTCGATCCACAAGGAAATGCTTCCTCAGGGCTCGGTGTCGACATCCGCAATTTGGAAAAAGGACTCTACAGCACTTTGGTTGGCGGAGAGCATCCTCGCAATGTCATCATTCGCGCAGAGGGCAGTGGACATGATCTTTTGCCAAGTTCGCAAGATTTGGCCGGAGCGGGAATTGAAATGGTGCATTTTGACAATCGAGAATTCAAGCTCTATGACGTTCTCAGGCAGATTCGCACTGACTATGACTACATCATCATCGACAGCCCGCCAAGTCTAGGTCTGCTCACAATTAATGGTCTTGTGGCGAGCGATGAGGTGTTGATTCCAGTTCAAACTGAATATTATGCTTTGGAAGGATTGAGCCAGCTTTTACAGACCATTGAATTGGTGCAAAAACATTTGCAACCGAATTTGAAAATCATGGGAGCGGTGCTGACCATGTATGACAGGCGCAACCGCCTTTCGCGCCAAGTGGTCAAGGAAATGCGCAATCATTTCCCAGGCTATGTTTTTGAAAGCGTCATTCCGCGTTCTGTCAGATTGGCTGAAGCTCCAAGTTATGGAAAATCAATTCTGAGTTTCGACAGCCTTTCCAAAGGGGCACGGTCATACAAAAATTTGGTGAAAGAAATGGTGGCCAGAGATGAGGAAGAAAAGAAAAAAAAGACAGTTTAATTTTTCTGCATAATTTTAGTGCACAATACCCACAAATCTACAAATTTTTTACAAATCTACAAATGTGCGGAAAAAATATTTGAATGACTATTTGTATATTTGTAGTTGATTTGTATATTTGTAGGGAATAATAAATGTAAAAAACTACAGATAAAATTTATGGTACAGCAATTCGGCCTGGGAAGAGGACTTTCATCGCTTATTCCCAACAAACAACCCAATGACACGCAGCCAGCGCAAACGCGCGACGAATTTTCAGCTCACACAGTCGGAGCTGGCGATGAATCGATCCGCGGTGACAATTTCGTGATCGAGGTTGATGTCAACCAGATCGTGGCCAATCCTCAGCAGCCACGTAATCTTTTTGATGAAGAAAAATTGGAAAATCTTGCCCAATCGATCAAGATGCATGGCATCATCCAACCGCTTATCGTCAGCAGAAATGGCAACAAATATGAATTGATCGCTGGCGAGCGACGATTCCAAGCCTCACAAAGAATCGGTCTTAAAAAAGTTCCGGTGATCATCAGGCAGGCCAGCGAGCTGCAAAAATTGGAATTGGCAATCATTGAAAACATCCAGCGTCATGATTTGAATGCGATCGAAGAGGGAAAAGCTTATCAAAAATTGGCTGATGAATTCCAGTTCAGTCAGGAAGAAGTTGCCACTAAAATGGGAAAATCAAGAAGCTTGGTGGCCAACAAAATGCGTTTGTTGAGTTTGCCGATTGAAATCCAAAAAGGTCTCATTGAAGGAAAAATCACCGAAGGACATGCCAAGGCGATTTTGTCTTTGCAAAATCCTGAAAAACAAAGAGCGCTCTATGAAATGATTCTCAAAAATAGTCTGACAGTCCGCCAAGTTGAAGAAAAAACCAAAGAAGTTTCCGTGCGCTCATATGAGCGTCACAAAACTGCCGATCCCCAGATGAAATCAGTGGAAAACGCTTTGGTTGAAGCGCTTGGAACCAAAGTGAAAGTTTCCAAATCGGGCGATGGCGGAAAAATTGTCATCGAATATTATTCCCAGGAAGATCTTGATTCACTTTTACAAAAAATTCAGAACCACTGATTTTCACTTGATTATCATGAATCCACAGAAAAACAAAAATAATTATATAAATGAAAAATATTATAAATCTGATATAACCGGAGAAATTATTAAATGTTCTCAAAAGGTACATAGCTTTCTTGGTAACGGTTTTCAAGAGGTTATATATCAGAGAGCGTTGGAAATTGAGCTAGAGAAAAGTGGATTGAAGTTTGAAAGAGAGAAAGAGATGGATATATTTTATAATGAAATATTAATTGGGCGTAGAAGAGTGGATTTTTTAGTTGATGGGGATGTTATGGTTGAATTAAAAGCTTTGACTAAGCTTGAAGATGTTAATGTTGCTCAACTAATTAACTATATTGAGGCATACAAAGTTAAAATTGGATTGCTTATAAATTTTGGAGCCAAAAGTCTTGAAGTGAGAAGGTATATAAAATAAGCATGATTAACATCAAGTGTTTTCAGGAAAATCAGAACCAATCAGTGGTTCTGATTTGTTACTCTTTTCTCAATTCTCTTCTGATGTGCGATTTGGCGGCGGAAGTTTTCACAAATTTTAGCCAATCGGTGTTGGGTGATTTGCGGTCTTTGCTGGTGAGAATTTCCAAAACCTGTCCGTTTTTGATCGGTGAGTCGAGTGGAATCATTTTGCCGTCAGCTTTGGCTCCGGTGGCATGGCTGCCGATTTCGCTGTGGATGGCATAGGCAAAATCAATGGGCGTTGAATCTTCAGGAAGATCGATGATGTCGCCGCGCGGAGTGAAGGCAAAGATATGGTTTTTGAAAAAATCAATTTTCAGTCCCTGGATGAATTCTTCATCATCTCTGCCGATTTCATTTTGCCATTCGCGCAATTGTTTGACCCAACCCAATTCTTTTTCAGGCTCCGGTCTTTTCTTTTTGAACAGAAGGTCTCTCCAATTTTTCTTCTTCTTGCTTTCGCTATAAATCCAATGGGCGGCAATTCCAAACTCCGCCTCGTTGTCCATTTTCACAGTTCTGATCTGGATTTCCAAAATTTTTCCATCCGGTCCGAAGACTGTCGTGTGGATTGATTGATATCCATTGGGTTTGGGCAGGGAAATGTAATCCTTGATGCGTCCGATCATGGGGCGATATTTTTTGTGCACGATTCCCAAGGCCTCATAGCAGTCGGCGACTTCAGGCAAAATGATGCGCACAGCTGACAAATCATAGATTCGATTGATGTCCATGTCATGCTTGAGCAATTTGAGATAGAGACTGTATATGCTCTTGGCGCGACCATCTGTTCTGACAACTTGGATTCCTTCTTTTTTCAATTCTTCTTCCAATTCCTTGATGGCTCTTTGCACATATTTGTCCCTTTCCGCCTGATCTTTTTCCTCCATTTCTTTGACCAGTTTGAAATTTTCAGGGTCAAGATACATGAAAGCAAGGTCCTGCAATTGGGTTTTTATTTCTCCCATTCCAAGTCTGTTGGCAATCGGTGCGAAAACTTCCATGGTCTCATGGGCGATGCGGAGTTGTTTTTCTGGCGGATTGTATTGGAGTGTCTGCATGTTGTGCAGACGATCGGCCAGTTTGATGATGATCACACGGATGTCACTGGCCATGGCCAAAAGCATTTTGCGCAAGTTTTCCAAAAAATATTCCTCATGTGATCCGCGCAATTTTATTTTTCCAAGTTTGGTGACGCCATCAACCAATGCGGCAATTTCGCTGCCGAATTTTTTTTCGACATCCGCCAATGTTGTTGCAGTGTCTTCCGGCACATCATGAAGAAGGCCAGCTGCGATGGTCTTGCCTCCCATGCCGATTTCTGCCAAAATCTTGGCAACCGCAATCGGATGCTGGACATAGTCCTCGCCTGAGCGCCTTTTTTGCCCCTTGTGCGCCTCCATGGCAAGGTTATAGGCTTCAGTTATGACTTTTCTTCGTGCATCCGTTGGCGGATTCCTGAGAGCTCCAAAAATGTCTTCAAGTTTGAGATTATTCATACTATAATAATACTACTTCTTTGCCATGTTGCATATTGCAAATAAAAAAATGAAACCGAATTCAGATTTTTTGCGAAATTGTGATATAATTAATATCAATATGAATGAACGTTTCAGGATATTTTTCTATTACGGTTACAAAGTTGGACTGCACGTTTTTGCGGTGGTTGGCTTTGTTTTGGTTGTCGGATTTTTTGCGGTGCGTTTCCATTGGACTGATGTGGCAGGCGCCGTTGATCGTAACAGTGATCGTTTTCAGCAAACATTGCTTGGCAAAAATGCTAAGGCTGATGCCAAAGTTTTGGGAGTTGAAAATCAGAAGGATTTTTCAGGGGCAATTTCTTTGGATGATTTGGACACGCAAATTGAAAAACTTTCCGCAAAAAAGGAATTGAGAAGAAAGAATTATTGCCTTATTGATGCAATTGGTCAATACTCACCAGGAGCCGCAGCCAAAATTTTGCAGACCTACAAACAAAATGATTCCGACATCTTGGCTTCAAAAATGATTTTGGCAGCCAGACTTCGTCTTGAGGAAAAAGATGGCAGCAATTTTTTTGCCAGTTGTGACAATGGAAATGTTCAACCAGATGATGCAGCAATCAGCAAGAAATATCTTGGCGCTGAAAGCGAGACGATTTTTCCTTGGATGGACAATGACCAATGGAACACGATCAGGGAAGCGATTGTCAAAGACAAGGATGTCATCGAAAAGGCGGCAACGATGGTTGGCATCGAACCAAGGCTGCTTGTTTCTTGTGCTATAGTGGAGCAAGTAAGATTGTTTAACAGTGACCGCGAGATGTTCAAGAAATTTTTCGAACCGCTAAAAATTTTGGGAAATGCCAACAAGATTTCACTTGGTATCATGGGAATCAAAGAAAACACTGCCATTGAAACAGAAAATCATCTGAAAGATGCAAATTCTCCCTATTATCTTGGAATGGATTTTGAGCATGCGCTGGATTTTGAAAATGGCAATGATGGCAGCGCAAGGTATGATCGTCTGACGGAAAACACTCATTATTACTCATATTTATATGGAGCTATTTATTTGAAGCAGATGATGACTCAGTGGAAGAATGCAGGCTTTGACATTACTTATCGTCCGGAAATTGTCGGCACACTTTTCAATGTCGGATTCTCGCAATCCAAACCAAATGCCAATCCGAAAGTTGGCGGCAGCAATATTGATGTGCAAGGAGCAAAATATACTTTTGGATCTTTGGCCTACGAATTTTATTATTCAGGCGAATTGTTGGATGCTTTTCCTTATGTCGTGAAATAGATTGCAATCCGTATCAAACATTTTTGAGTCAACTGGAAAATGCTTGACAAAATTTTCCAGTTTGGTGTAAAATGTAGGTACATTAATAAATGCAAAAATATGTTAAAAAAGCGCTACATTCAGCCATTTGTTGAAAAAGACTTGGCAAAAAAGATGGTTTTTATTGGCGGACCAAGGCAAGTTGGCAAAACAACCCTGTCTAAGCTTGTGGGCAAGGAAGCCTTTGAAAATTTTTCCTATTTTAATTGGGACAATGCCGATGATAGGAAAAAAATCTTGGCCATGCAATTTGATCCGGAGGCAACCCTGATTGTTTTTGATGAGATTCATAAATATCACAAATGGAAAAATTATGTCAAAGGGCAATATGACAAATATAATGAAACGTTTTCAATACTTGTTACTGGCAGTGCCCGTTTGGACATTTATCGCAAAGGTGGTGATTCATTGATGGGGCGGTATTTTTATTTCAGACTGCATCCGTTTTCGCTAGGTGAGGTTTTGGAAAATAGGGCAATCATTGAACCGCTTAAGAAAATCAATTTTAAAGTGCAAGAAAAATCTTTAAAAATTTTCAAGGAACTTTTTGAATTTGGTGGTTTTCCAGAACCGTTTTTAAGCAAGGATAAAAAAACACTCAGAAGGTGGCACAATCAAAGGCTGGAACGGTTGGTGCGGGAGGATATTCGCGACATAGAAAACATACGTGATTTGTCGGCAATTCAAATTTTGGTTGAAATGCTGCCGGAAAGGGTTGGATCACTTTTGTCGCTTAATTCTTTGCGCGAAGACTTGCAAGTTGCCCATGGAACAATATCACTGTGGATGGATATTTTGGAAAGATTCTATTATCATTTCAGATTGTATCCGTTTGCGTCTTCCACGATTAAATCACTTCGTAAAGAACCAAAATTATATCTTTGGGATTGGTCACAAGTGCCAGATGAAGCTGCTAAATTGGAAAATATTGTTGCCTCTCATTTGCTAAAGCTTTGTCACTTTCTGTACGATGCTCATGGATACAAAGCGGAACTTAACTATTTGCGAGACCTTGATGGGCATGAAGTTGATTTTTTAGTGACGGTCGACAAAAAACCGTGGCTGGCAGTTGAGGTGAAAAGTTCCGATCAACAAATTTCAAAAAATCTGCTATATTTTGATAGAAAATTGAACATTCCATTTAAATATCAAGTTGTGCAAACTGAAAATATTGATTTTATGCAAAATGATGTTCGCGTGATGAGTGTGGATAAATTTTTGGGAGGATTGGTGTAATTGATATAGACGCTTGTGGATAACTTTTATTTGTTGTTTATGATATAATATCAATAGATTTCATTAATCTTTTAAAACAAAAAAAATGAAAAACAAAAAAGGCAATGTTGCCGTGATTGCAATCATTATTGTGATTGTGGCAATAACAGCAGGAGCTATTGGATATTTGTTTGCAATGACCAGAACGCAAGCACCAGTCCAACAAACAGCAACAACTCAACCAACCACACCAGTTGCACAAACACAGCCAGTAGTACAATCAACAACGCCAACGACTCAACCAGCAGCGCAAAACACATCGGTGGATGAAACTCTAAATTGGCAAACATACACAAATTCAAAAATGGGATATACGCTTAAATATCCGTTAGAATATGTGCCAAATCCTCCAGTTGATCAATATGGCGCTGAAAATGTTTCCTTTATAAATAAAGATGGAGCCACTTTTAATGTTACCGTGGACTATGACTTAAATGGCGGCATAGGCTTAGCAACTGATCCAACCCCAGATAAAGATAGTATAATAAGTGGACCAAGCGATATTAAAATTTCTGGTGTTGTTGCTAAAGAATATAAGATTAAGAACAGTGATAATACAACTGCTGATTATGTTTTTGTGTCTAGTAATAATAAGATGTATATCGTGGATAATAAGGGCTACAATTCTAACGATGTTATTTTTAACAAAATTATTTCTTCATTCAAATTCACAAAATAGTTTCTAAAAATTCTAAAAAATAACCTGCCTCTTGGTGGGTTATTTTTTATTTGACCAAATTTTCAAAATCAAAAATACTGCCTTCAAAGGCGGTAGTTTTTTTTGATGACCGATCATCAATGACAAATGACAAGTCAATTATTGTTCTTTGACAAACTTGCATTCCTTGTTGGAACAGGCGATTTTTCCTTTGGCGGCAAAGGCGAGTGGCTGTCCGCAAGTGGGACACATCTCTCCAGTCGGTTTGTTCCACATCACGAAATCACACTCAGGATATTTATTGCAACCATAGAACATTTTGCCCTTTTTGGATTTTCTGGCAATGATGTCACCCTTTTGACACTTGGGACATTGCAGACCTGTTTTTTGCTCAATCTTCATGATGTTCTTGCATTCCGGATATTTGCTGCAGCCCAAGAATGCTCCGAAGCGTCCACGTTTCACAACCATCGGTGCGCCGCATTTGTCACAGACAATTCCTGAATTTTCTTCATCCTCCTTTTTTTCCGCATCGGTTTTTTCAGTGTATTTGCAGGTCGGATAATTTGAGCAAGCGATGAATTTTCCGAAGCGTCCGAATTTCATGATCAAGTCGGCGCCGCAAGTCGGACAAGGTCTGTCCAATTTTTCCACCAAGTCTTCTTTTTTCACGCTGTCAGTTTTTTCTTCCAAAAGTTTATGGAACGGTTCATAAAAATCTCTGATCACTGGCACCCATTTTTTTTCTCCGTCGGCAATTTCATCGAAACTTTTTTCAATTGTGGCAGTAAAATCAATGCCCACTATTTGCGGGAAATGTTCCACCAACAAATCGTTGACCGGAAAACCGATTTCCAAAGGGAAGAGGCGCTTGTCTTCGTTTTTGTCGACATATTTTCGTTCGATGATGGTTGAGATTGTCGGCGCATAGGTTGAAGGACGTCCGATGCCGTTTTCTTCCAACACTTTGACCAAAGTAGCTTCGTTGTATCGAGGAGGAGCCGAAGTGAATTTTTGTGTCGGCAAAATTTCCAAAGCGGAAAGCGCGTCGCCTTTTTTGAGCTCTGGCAAAAATGACTCAGCTTGCGCAGCCCTGTTGGCATACACTCTCAAAAAACCGTCAAAAATCACAGTCGAACCGGTTGCTCGCAAAAGATATTTATTTTTCGTTCCTTGAGCTTCGATGTCGGCTTTGACGGAATTCAATTTGGCGCTTTGCATTTGGCAAGCAATCATGCGGTTCCAGATGAGGCGATACAAGCGGTGTTGTCCAGCTTCCAAAACTGAAACAAGCGAATCGGGAGTTTTTTCAGGATCAGTCGGCCTGATGGCTTCATGGGCTTCCTGGGCACTTTTTGATTTGGTTTTATAATAGCGCGGACTTTCCAAAGAATATTTTTTGCCGAATTCTTTTTCAATGATTTTTCGCGCACCCATCAATGATTCCAAAGAAAGATTCATGCTGTCCGTTCTCATGTAGGTAATATAACCTTCCTCATACAATTTTTGCGCGGTCATCATGGTCTGCTTGGCTGACCAACCCAATGTGCTGATGGCTGCTTGTTGCAATGTTGAAGTTGTGAATGGCGCCGAAGGATTGCGCAATGTTTCCTTGGCTTCAACCGAGGTCACAGCATATTTGGCATCCTTAAGTTCGGCGCAAATTTTGTCAGCTGTTTTTTTGTCAGCAATGATGCTCTTTTTGGTTTTGTAGTCGCCGGTGAAAAGTTTCAAAGTTATTGTCTGTTCAATTTTTTCGCCGTTTTGTTCTAGAAGATTGGCTTCGAAATCATCTCCGCTCTTTTGTAACTTGGCAGAAATGGTCCAAAATTCTTCAGCTTCAAATTTTTGAATTTCACGTTCGCGTTCCACAATCAGGCGCAAAGCCACTGATTGCACGCGTCCGGCTGAAAGTCCGCGACGGATTTTTTTCCACAAAAATGGAGAAAGTTCATATCCGACCAAGCGGTCAAGCACGCGTCTGGCTTGCTGGGCATCAACCAGATTCAAATCTATTTCTCTGGGATTTTCCAAAGCTTTTTCGATGGCGGTTTTGGTGATTTCATGAAAAACAATGCGGGAAAACGGTTTTTTGTTTTTCTTTTCCAATCCCAAAGCTTCCACCAAGTGCCAGGCAATCGCTTCTCCTTCACGGTCTTCATCGGATGCCAGAATGACTTCGTCAGCCTTTTTGGAAATTTTCAAAAGTTCCGCCACTTTCAATCGGGCTTTGTCGGGAATGACATAGCTGGGAGTAAAATCTTTTTCAATATCGATTCCCATATCGCTTTTTGGCAGATCACGCACATGACCAAAAGAAGATTTCACAATGAAACCTTTGCCCAAAAATTTTGTTATGGTCTTGGCTTTAGTAGGGGACTCAACGATGATAAATTTCATTTCAATAGCTTTTTAGGATTTAGCTTCTTAGCTTTTTAGTTTCTTTTGCGATTTGCAATTTTTCTAATAAGCTGAAAAGCTAATGCCTAAAGCCTGATATAATTTTGTCCTCCAATGTTCTTGACTGCGCCTTTTATTTCTAAAATGGCCAGTATTGAAGAAATGGTGGCTGTATCCAGTTTAGTCAGTTTGCCTATTCTGTCAATGTGGAGGCTTTCATGGGTCAGGCAATCATAAATTTCTTGTTCGGATTTGCTGAGTTCAAAATTGGGAGTTTTTTGTTTAGGTTGGCTGGCAAAGGATGGCTGATCAAATTTCAATTCTTCCAAAACATCTTTGACGCAGGTGACAAGTTTGGCACCGGATTTGATGAGTTGATGGGTGGCCACGGATTGAGGGGAGAAGATTGATCCTGGCACGGCAAAAACTTCCCGGTTGTAGTCCAAAGCCAGATTGGCTGTGATCAGGCTGCCACTTTTTTCCGCAGCTTCGACAACCAAGGTTCCCGAACTCATGCCGGCCATGAGTCGGTTGCGGGCAGGGAATGTCCATTTATCAGCATTTGTTCTGATGGGAAATTCGCTTATCAATAATCCGCCAGCTTTCAAAATTTCTTCGGAAAGTTGGAAATTGCTGCGCGGGGCGATGCTGACACTGTCCAAACTGTTGCCAAGCACAGCAATTGTTTTGCCGCCGCCTTCAAGCGCCCCGCGGTGCGACATCGCATCAATTCCGAAAGCCAGTCCGCTGACCACACAAATCCCGCTGGCAGCCAATTCCTTGGCAAAACCTCTGGCAACCTGGTTGCCATATTCGGTGAGTTTGCGCGAGCCCACCATGGCGACCATGGGCAAATCAAGACAACTCAGATCCCCCTTCATATATATGAGATAAGGATTGTCCGGAATCTGTTTTAAAAGTGATGGGTATTCAGGGTCATTGATGGTGGCCACCACGATGTTTTCTTGTTGGACTTTTTCCCATTCGATTTCTGGGTCAATGAGTGGTCTGGCAGCCACAACCTTGTCGGCCACATCTTTTCTGACGCCGGCAGCGACCAGCAAGGCGTGCGAGGCTTGCCAGATCTGCTGGGAATTTTCGAAATGGTTGGCCAGCATCTTCAATCCCTTCCTGCCCAAGCCGTCAATTTTGTTCAAAGCGTTGAAATATTTCATGGAAATGTGTGAAATAAATTCTCTTAAAGTTCGTATAAACCATATTCTCATAAAACCATTATATTGACAAATAGTCAAAAAGGGAGTATAATA
>JAQTLF010000019.1 GCA_028715015.1 Candidatus Moraniibacteriota bacterium
TACTTTTTCTTTGAAACTTTTTTAACTGCCTTTTTTACAGCTTTTTTTGCAACCTTCTTAGGAGCTGCTTTTTTAACTGCCTTTTTTACAGTTTTAACTGCCTTTTTTACAGCTTTTTTTGCAACTTTTTTAACTGCCTTTTTTACAGTCTTCTTTGCTGCTTTTTTAGCTACTTTTTTTACTGCCATGTGAAAACACCTCCTTTCAGAAATTTGCTTTTTTCTAATATCAAGCAGAACTTGTTTGTTCCACTCTTTTGGTCTGGAAATTTTTTCCGAGCAAGAGAGTGAAACCAATTTCGAAATGCTAAATATTTTTATTAAAACAAATTATTTTTATTTTTTAAATTTTGTTTTTTCTATTTCAAGAAAATATTTTTTCTTTAACTTAATTATAGTACGTATTTTATAAAAAGCAATGCAAAAAAGTTATCCACAGCAAGCAAAATTTACAATTTTAAGTTTCAAATTTCCAATCAATGTTTTAACCCCATTATTGCTGTATAATATTCAATGTGAAGACTGATGAAAAAAGAATGATATTTTTTTATTCCTGATTATTTTTGAAACTTTTTTGAAAAAAATATTTTTTGTTGTTTTTTTGGAAATTATAAAAAATTTTAAAAAGCGTAATTGCAAAATAATATATCAATAATAATAAATATAATAGATACGTGCGTTACGAACAATGAGTTTATGTGGTCACATGAAATATGTGGTTTCCGAAATTAACTCTTGTTTTTTTGCTTTGACTGTTTTCTTTTGAGGCCATCCGCAGCGACAGCGAGGACGAGCGAGCAGCCATTGTTCCTGGCTGCGAAGCGTGCCGAAAAAGGAAACAGGCAAAGCAAAAGAGCCAAATAGAACAATAAAATTGCGCATAATCCAATTTATGATTTATACATTCATTTTTTTGCCTTTTATTACGCCAAAAAACAGGCTTTTTGTCTAGTTGACGCTCAAATTTGCCTAAGATACAATGAAAACACTAAAGGAAGAATTTGTCACGACTTGTCGGGACAAAGCTTCAACGAAAGCGCCCTTTGAAAATTAATCCGCCAATCCGAGGCTTTTTATAAGCATCGGAGGTAAACTAGAAAGGAAGGTGACAAAACCATGGAAGAATACACACCAGAGCCACAAGAAGAAAAGGTTGAAGATCTTAAAAGATGGTTTCAAGATAATCTCCGTATAGTTGTCAGCGTTCTCATTGTTGTTGTTATCGCAGGCGGAATCTATTCTTATTCAAAAAGAACAGACTCCCCAATAGTTTCTGACCAGAGTCAGACAACCGACAAAAACGATGCCTCAGCCACAACTGAAGACAATGCAACTGCGGCTGATGGACAAACAGCAACTTCAAGCAATGTTTCCAAGCAAGTTTCTTCTGCTGCAACAAGCAAAGAAACTGAGGCTTCATTTGTTGAAACTGCTGGAAAAAATGACAGCTTGACTGTCTTGGCTCGCAGAGCGACCGCAAATTATCTCGAAAAGAACCAAGATTCATCACTGACCAAAGAACACAAGATTTACATTGAAGACTACCTACGAAAAGCTGTTACTCACAAAGGAGGCGTTCATGTTGGAACATCTGTAGAATTCTCTAAGGATCTCATTCAGAAAGCAATCCAACAGTCCAAAACCCTTAATGAAAAACAACTCAAAAATCTTCAAAAATATTCCTCACGAGTTTCTTCGCTTTCATAAGTGAAAAATCCGTTTGAAATATGAAGCAAACACATAGCTCTTTTCTAGAAAAGAAATTTATACCACAAAACCCCGCAAATGCGGGGTTTTGTGTTGTCCAATTTGAATCGCCCTAGAAAACGACCTTGTCGCCAATTTTTATTCCTAAACCATCCACGCTTCCGGCTTTGATTTCCAAGACTGTGTCAGCAACTTGAATTGGGGTCAATATGCCCTTGAAATCAGAGTGCACATTTTTCTCAATATGGACAATTTCATGATCGCGAATCCAGATGATGTCCAAATCGAATCGCATGTTCTTCATCCAAAAGGAATATTTTCCCGGCGCGGAAAATTCAAAAAGCATTCCGCACGATTCGCAAAGACCTTCCCTGTCGCCAAGACCTTTTTGCAAATCAGCATCTTTTTTGACAATTTCAACGTGGAACATTTTTCCGCCAATTTCAACATTGGCAATTTTGTTTCCAATGTGACTGGCAAAAAAAATAAGCGCGCCAGCTGCAAGCAAAAAACAAATTCTGATTGCTATGTGTTTTTTTTTATTCAACATTTTTGTTTTGAACTTTATTTCTTATGATAAACAAAAAGACCAAGATGCTGATGGCCACCAAGGAAAATGACCAGAGCTTGCCCATAGCATTGGTGTTCAAGGCGATGAAAGAAACCAGCGCGGTTATCAGCCAATACAATCCACAAATTGATTTTTGTGACCATCCAAGCTCCAGCAACCTGAAGTGCAGATGTCTTTTGTCGGCTGAAAAAATCGAGTCTCCCGCCCTGAAACGCTCCCAAATGACCCAGACAGCATCAATGATGGGCACAGCCAAAACCAACAATGTGGTGGCCATTTTAGCACCAGCAAAAATGGACAAAATCGCCAAAACAAATCCCATGAACATGGAGCCGCTTGTTCCTGCCATAATTTTGGCCGGATGGAAATTGAACAACAAGAAAGCCAGCACAGCACCTGTCAAAATCATGGCCAGAATGCCGATCGGTGGTTGGTTGACTTCAGGTCTGAGACTCAAAAAAAATATCGACAGTCCGCCAATGAGGGTTATGCCACCCGACGCACCATCGATCCCATCAACCCAATTCATCGCATTCATCAAAAAAACAACCCACACGATCGAAATCGCGACGGCAGCAAATGCCCTCCATTCTCCTTGCAACAAAAAAATTCCGCCAAAAGGATTGCTGACGAATTGCAAACGGACTCCGAAAGCGAAAACTAGCAGCACTATGGCAATCTGAAAAACAAGCTGTATTTTCCAAGACAATTGTTTCAAATCATCCAGCAGTCCGAAAAGTAAAATGAGTCCCATTGCCAACAGCACGCCAACCAAAGGTTTTTCAATGACCAGATTAATATCAATAATTGTTGAAATAACAAAAGATGCGATGATTGCTGCTCCGCCAAAGCGCGAAATTCCCTGTTTGTGCAAATGACGCTCACCGATCCGCCCATCGCCATTTTTTTTCTTTCCCCTTAACAAAATCAACACAGCCAAAAGCAGTGTTGAAATCAGGAAAGAAACCAGAAATGGCATCAGAAAAATATTTTGTCGCATATTTTCTTTTTGCAAATATTTTTACATATCTGAGAAACAGTTTTTGTTTTTTTGCCCTGCCTATTTCCTTTTTCGGCACGCTTCGCAGTCGGGAACAATGACTGCTCGCTCGTCCTCGCTGTCGCTGCGGATGGCCTCAAAAGAAAACAGGCAGTGCAAAAATATTTAACAAAGATGTGCTTTCTATTTTTTTCTTATTTTTTCTGTCACCCAAAATTCTCCAAAATAGCGTTTGAACAAAATGCGTGTTTGCGAATCAATGGCCGGAATCGCTCCCAAGGTCGGCGCAATAATTGGAGCCAAAAACCATTGCAAGAACATGTAGATGTAGCGTTTTTTGCCATATTTGGCAGGCCTTGGAGGTAGAAGCACGAAACTCAAGAACATGGAAATAACCAATCCGCCCATGGCCAACGTCATCAAATAGCGTGTCACGAACGGCAAATTGTGAGCCAACACGCTCTGATTGAATCCAGGCCCTCCGAAAATCAAAGGCAGCCATCCAAGCAAAGCCAGAATGAAAGCTGAAGTTGCCCAGGAATGATGGCCTTCTATCATCTCAAAACCTATGCCCAATTTTTTGGCCGTTGAAATCTTTTTGTCGGGCCAAAGCGCTCGCATGATCACTGGAAAATTTTCAATACCATAGGCCCAACGACGTTTTTGTTTGTATTGGTTCTTGATGGTTTTCCAATATGTTTCAGCCAGCACCGCATCGAGTGAAATCGGCAGATAGATCGGACGCACTTTGTAGTCGCCATGATAATAAGCAAAACATTTCCAATAGATGATGGAATCTTCACTGATCATGTCCAATGGCCAAAAGTTCACTTTCACCAAAGTATCGAACGGTTCGCTGTGCGAAGAAAAAGTAACCATCTGGACCCGGGTGCTTTGGAACATGTGCCAGAAAGAAGAACCGGTCACAATCACGCGCACAAATGCATTGGTGTCCCAAATGTTGTTGTGATACATCGGCAGAGGCTGATACGATCGCTGCAGACGCTTGGGATCAGTAATATAGGCATGTGTCAGAGCTGCAAAATATTCTTTGTGGCAAACACTGTCACAATCGAAATTGGAAAAAATAACCCGTTTGTAATCGATTTCGCGTTCATCCAGATATGTCATCAATTTTTTGGCGGCATAGGTCGCATTGGAAGCTTTGCATTTCATTTCATGCGACTCGACTTCATGGGTGGTCACCAAAAAATCCTTGAACACGCCTTTGAATTTTTCCTGCAAATAATTCACTTTTTCCAATCTGTTTTCTTCATTTTCCCTTTCTTCAGTGGCCAAAAGAATCACGATCTGCTGATTGGGAAAATTGCTGTCAGCCACAGCTTGGATGGCCGGCTCGATGATTTCAGCCGGTTCATTGGCAGTCGGCAACAAAACCACGTGCACAATTTTTCGCCAATCAAGAATCTCATGTCCCGATTTGGCAATTTGCTCGACTTCTTTTTGATATTCTTTCAATCTAAAAATCTCGCCTTTCAAGTGCTTTTTCTCCTTTCTGACTGTCATTTCTTTGAGACTTGCCTGTAATGTTTTTATTTTTTCAGCGATGGCTACTGCATATTCCGCGGGATGGACAATGTTTTGACAACGCTCCCACCAATCGATCTTCTTGCCATTTTGCAATTTGTTGTAAGCCACGATGGAATAATATGTAATGAAAATCGTCCTATAGATCCAATAGATGTCGAACATGATGATGAACACCGCGATCCAAATCGGCAAAAGAAAAGAAGCCACAACCATGCCGACAAGAGTGAGCCATGTCAAAATGCCCGGAATCATTTCCAGCGTGCGTTGGACTTTTCGCTCTTTGGGATCAGTTGTTTTAGGACTTGGAAAATTGAACATAATAAAATAATAAGTCATCAGTTATCAGTCATTGGTCATCAAAACAACAACTGCTCACTAGTAGACATGATATTGCATTGTAAAATATTATCCATCAAGAAATGGCAAAATTTGTGCCCGTGCAGCCATACGTGCTAATAGTTTATGATCAGCAGACTGGCCACTGCCACGGAAATTCCGATTTGGACGATGAAGGTGGCCAAAATCAACAAATGGGCCACAATACGCTCTTTTTGTTGATAAAAAAGGTATCCTAGAGCCGTATTTACGCTCAAAATGACCAATCCGATCAATGGCAAGAAATAGACCTGCCACCAGGCACCGATAACATCCACCCCGAAGTATACATTATAGTGAAGTATTATGGGAAAATCAACCGGTCTGATGAAAAATGCGATCATCCCCCAATTGATGGCGTTGACCATCAAGGATGCGATCAAAACCCAATGAACCAAAGCGCTTCGAAAAAAGTCCTTGGACATGAAAAATTTCAATTTTGATTTTATAGTTTCTATAATGTTATTCTTATGCTTTATTAAAAATCAACACATGCGTCATTGAAAAATTTCCTACACAAGCTCATGCGGTTTTTCAATGGCCAGAGGTTCGATGCTTTTTTCTTTTTCGGTGATTCTGGAAACATCTTTGTCGATCTTTCCCAATTCTTTGTAGGCAGTGTTGAAATGATTGACCGTGGTTCCCAGACTTGAACCCAATTTTTTCAAATATTCTTCGTACATCAAAATGTGCTTGCCAAGCTTTTCCACATTGGCACGGATCTCCTTGGCATTTTCCTCAATCTGAAAAGCTCTGAGTCCTTGCAAAACTGTCTGCAAATAGGCCAGAAAAGATGTCGGCGAAACAATGATCACCTTTTTTTCTTGAAAAGCATATTCGATCAAGTCACGAGTGTTCACCGCGCCTGTGCCGACTTTGTTCACCAAAAGATCATAGTAGATGGCCTCGGAAGGAATGAACATGAAAGCGAATTCCATGGTTCCCATTTCCGGCCTGATGTATTTGGAAGTTTCATCGATGCGATTTTTCAAATCCTGTTTGAAAATCTTTTCCAATTTCTCACGCTCAACAGCATCAGTGGCAGACAAAATTCTTTCATAATTTTCCAAAGAAAATTTAGAATCCACAGGAATGATTTTGTCTTTCACAAAAACCACTGCATCCACAATAAGATCCTTGTCTGTTTTTTCATTGCGCCCAAGAGGATATTGCATCTGATATGAATTTGGCGGCAAAACATTTTTCAAAGTTTCTTCCAAAAAATATTCACCCAACACGCCTCGTTGTTTTGGATTTTTCAAAATGTCCTGCAATCCCTGAAGCTGGGCGGAAAAGTTCACCACTTGCCTATTGGTCTCATCAAGCTTGGTCAATTTTTCCGTCACATCGCCGATAAGTTTGGCTGATTGCCCTGTTATTCCTTTGACTGTTTCGATCGTGTCGCGCATGTGTTCGGTTGTGGAACGCCTGGCTTCAGTCAATTTGGTGTCAATTTCAGATCTCATCTGATGGTTTTGCTCGCTCAAATTTCTGAGGCGCTCCAAGATTGCTGTCATTTTTTCCTTTTCCTCCTTGTTGTCAGGACCCTCCACGACTTTCTTTTTCAAATCAAACACAAGCCACAACAAAACTGCAAGTAGGATAATCAAGACTGCAAAAATTAACAATGAAGACATATTTATTTTGAAGATATAAACACCAATTAAAATCTAAATGATAAAATCCAAATTTCAAACAAATGACTCAAGTTTAAATGTCTAAGATTCGGATTTTAAGATTTTGGATTTTATTTGTCATTTAATATTGAGATTTGAGATTTATTTTGCAATTTGGATTTTTTTTAGTATTTCTTGCGGCCGAGAATGAATCTTTTCAGGCCTGGGATCTTGTCGATAAGTTCCAGATGCGGTCCTTCGATGAAATCAAGCAAGAAGCGATCAAGCATGTCCAAACGATATTTGAATTCCTCGCTGTTCATGAGCACAAAACTCACTTCTTTGCCTATTTCAGCTTCCAGGCTGTTCATCACGCTCTTGAGTTTTCCACGGCTGATGTTGTTGGCAACCAAAACCATGTCGACTTTGCTCTTGGGGTCATTGATGAAAATTCCACTCACCAAGGCCAACTTCACATCTCCGATGGTTTTCAAACGAGCCAAACTTTTCGATTGAGGTGAGGCTGAAGATTTTGCAAACAAACTTTTGAGTTCGTGATAGAAAGAAAAATCTTGGTCAATTACATAATATTTGGAACCTTTTTTCGTTTTTTCAATGACAAATTTTATTTTCTTGAGTTCGTTTATCTCTTTGCGCACCGAAGCGACCGGCAACATGTTTTTCTTGGCAACGTCGGCAATGCTATATTCATTTTCACCGTTGATCAAAAAAAATCTCAGGATTCTGGTTTTTGCTTTTGAGCCCAACAGTGATTCAAGAATTTCTGACATACTGCTAATGGAAATTCGAGTGGGCCATGCCCAAAAGATTCCTTTTAAAATTTGTTATTATTGCCATTATACAACCAAAAAGATTTAAAGACAACTGCGCCTATTGGGCAAAAATAGTATGATTGCGTTGGAAGCAAAATTAATATATTATGGATGTAGATACTGTGGGGAACTTTTCGGGCCAGCCATGACAAAACAAAAACATGCCCACCAGAAACCCTGATAAAAACAAAGACGTGCTAAAAGAACTGGAAAAAACAATTTCCCCCGTTTTGGTTGTAAACAATTCCTCATTGAAACCATATGTGGAGCTTTTTGAATATGAACCGGAAAACATCTACCAACAACCGCTTGGATCTTTGGTCGGTTTTTTCGAAGTCAAAGAATACAGCGAAGATTCAGCCTATGTTGTCAATTTCCTGACATCAGTCCTGAAGAAGGAATATTACATCAATCCCAAAAGACAAGTCACTGAAAGTTTGGACAGCGCCTTACACAAGGTCAACATGGCACTTTCAGAATTGGCAAAAAACGGCAACGTGGAATGGTTGGGAAAAATACATGCCGCCATCTGCGTGCTGGAAAAAAACAATGCGCATTTCAGCGTGGCTGGAAATGCCAAAATATTCCTCTTCCGCAATCAGACACTTTCAGAAATAAGCGCCGATCTTGCTTCAGATTCACTTGAACCGCATCCTCTCAAAACATTCGTCAACGTCTCCAGTGGCAGACTTGAAAAAAGCGACCGCCTTCTCATAACTTCGGAAGATATTTTCCACATTCTTTCAGCAGTCGAAATCAAGAAAAACTTCCAGCGTTTCCAAGGTGACAAATTCGTGCAATTTCTCAAGACAGCACTTTCAAACCAAATGGAGATGATCGCTTCAGTCGTGGTCGACATGTCAGAAGCAATTCCGTTGGTCCAACCAAAAACAGCCAACCGCAAAAAATCAGCTCAGATCGTGAACGCTTTCAGTGAAACATCCTATGCCAATTCCAAAAGTGACAACCAGCCATTGGAAAAACATGAATTTGCAGCAATCGAAGAAGATGAAAATCCGGCGGCCTATACCGACAAAAAGACAGGTCACATCTACATCCAAGGGGAAAGCCTTGAAAACACTGACAACTACAATGCTAAAATTGCTTTGTATGTCGATCTTATCAAGGAAAAGATTTCCCAGGGTTCATATGTGACCAGAAATGAAATCCGAAAACGCCTTTCCCTGTACAAAAAACAACTGGCCAAAAAAAGAGAGCTGAGGCGCCTTGAAAAAGAAAAACAACAACAGATCCAAGCCGAGCAAGCCAAACTTTTGGAAGAGCAACGGGTTCTCGATGAAATCAAGCAGGAAGAAAGGATTGCCCAAGAAAGAGAATTGGAAATGATCCGCCTCCAGCAGGAAAAGATTGAAAATGAAAAGTTGGCCCAAGAGCAACAAGCATTTGAAAATGAAAAAACAATCGAAACGATTGTCGAAGAAGAGTTGATCGGATTTGCAGAAGAAAACATTGAAACCACTGAAAATGAAATTGCCGACAAGCAGCCGCAGCGAGAATTGACATTCAAAGAAAAATTGCAGCTGGCAAAAATGGAAGCTGCCCGCGATGCCGAGCTTGGACTCAACCAGCAAAATCAAGTCTCAGCAACAGAGCCAGCAGAAGAAGATTTGGAAAATGAAAAAACTGTGATTTTGCCCATCGGCAAATTGGTCGAGGAAGAACCTGTCAAAAAAGATTGGAAATTTTTTGCGCAACAGATCTCGCAGCGAGCATTGGAAATTGGCAACCAAGCAATCGCTTTTGCCAAAAAAACTTTGGCAAAAAGGAAGAAAGCAAAGACAAACACAGCTGTCCAGCAAAACAATCCCCTGGAAAAAATTGTTCCCCACTTTTCAAAAATAAGCCGACTCTTTTCACGTTTCACTTCGCAGCAGAAAAAATACACACTTGGAGCGCTGGCACTTATTTTCATCGTGCCACTTTTCATTGTGCATTTCCTTGATAAACCGAAAACACCCACGATAACAGAATTGCAAAACATTCCGCCAAGCCAGAGCGAAATTTTGGCCAGCGAAAAAAACATCAAGATTGATGCGGCCGCGCAATCGATTTTTGCCAATGCCAACATCATTTCCACTTTGTTTGCCAATGACAATCCGATTGTCATAACCAAAACTTCAGTGGTCGTGTTGCAAAATGGTCAACCCAAGGAATTTGTTTTGCCTGCCGATTCAGGCACGCCGAAGCGCGCAGCATTCATGAAAGATCTGTCATTGGTTTTGATTCTCACCGATAATTCCAAAGTGCTTTCTTTCAGTCCTGTCTCCACCAAATTCACCGCCAACAACATCGACCTTTCAGGAATTTCACCGGAAAGTCTCATTGGAACATATCTGACATATATGTATGTTTTGGATCCGAAAACGAATCAGATCTATCGCTTTCCCAGAGCTGAAGGCGGATTTGGAGCGCGCACCAATTGGCTCAAAGATTCCACAGTTCTTGCGGACACAACTGACATGACCATCGATGATAACATCTTTGCCATCCAAAACAATCAGATTCTGAAATTTTTCAAAGGTCAAAAACAAACTTTCACACTTGAAGCGTCCAGCACGCCGGTGCAGTTCGACAAAATTTTCACCACACCTGATCTGCAGAATTTCTATGCTCTCGACAAAGAAAATTCCCGCGTGATCCAATTCTCCAAAGATGGCGCCATCGTGGCACAATTCCAAAACAAACTTCTTTCCAACGGGACTTCGCTTTCCGTCAATGAACAAAACAAAGTCGCCTACATCGCGACTCCTTCTGGCCTGATTTCACTTTCGTTGCAATAAAAAACCGCCACTTACAAGTCGTTGACTTGCAGGTAGCGGCAAAATTAAACCAAGAGAATTAACTCTTTAGTTTAAAAATAACAAATTTCTCGTCAATTAATAATTGCAACCCCGTATTAATATTAATTGAATAATGCAATAACAATACCGAGGAGATTATCCAAATTGCAGCAATAACCACAGCGGCACCCATGTAGTAACAAAAAACTGTCCCGACGAACGTGTGGTGATCTGGCATCATGGTTTTATGCCATTCACCGCCTATTTTCTGATAGCCCATTACATTATTCCATGCTCTCACATGAAATTCTTTTGAAACAAAATAAGCGACTACAGCCATAGCCATCCAATAAATAAATGTCCACATTTTGTCTATCTCCTTTTTTTTGTTAAAGAATATGTTTAACTGAATTGAATCAACTCAGCTATATATTATACTCCAAAATTTCCTAGATGTCAATGCTAATACAAAAAACGGCTGTGTGAAGCCGTTTTTTGGTGGGTTAATTTTGCTACTAAGAAGCTGAAAAGCTAAAAACCTAGAAAGCTGACTGATTCACTGCCTGGCGGGCGAATTTGGCGCGCTCCATTATTTCACGATTCACAATAGAAGCGTCGCGACCATATTTGAGACGTGAAAGTTCTTTGAGATAGTTGGCAGCTTCCTGGTTGCCTCTGGTTGGAGGATTGAAATTGACATTGAATGGTTTTGAAAGTTCCCCACTGATAAGCACTCGGGCAAAGCCTTTGTAGTTGTCGACATTGACCAAATCGCTGGAAGTGAAAATCGGAGCGAATTGTTTTTCCAAAAATTCTCCGTCTTCCGGTCCGACACGCAGCGCCACCATGGATCCGACATTACCAAAGACAGCTTTGGAAATGTCTTCGCTAAGCTGACCGATGAACTGATGAGCAATGATGAGACACAAACGATATTTGCGAGCCTCGGAAAGAATCTGTGAAATTGAATTGGTGGTGACATTTTGAAATTCATCCAAATAGAGATAGAAATCACGACGTTCGTCTTCGGGCATGTCGCCGCGGCTGAGCGCGCTCATCAAAATCTTTCCCACGATTACCATTCCCAACAAATGCGCATTGATTTCACCGATTTTTCCTTTGGAAAGCTTCACCAACAAAATCTTGCCATCATCCATGATCTCGCGGAAATTGATGGTGCTTTTTTGCTGGGCAATGATCGGACGCATCATATCATTGGAAATGAAAGTCGTCAGTTTGGAAGTGATGTATGGAACCATGTTGGCCAAAGCCGCTTCCCCGCCAGCCTTTTCGGCTTCCTTGGTCCAAAAATCCATCACCACCGGATTGTTGCATTTGGAAAGTTTCATTTTTCTGAAATCCTCATCTGCCAAAACTTTGGAAATTTCCATCAAGGTGCTGCCTGATTCAGGATCTTCCATGATGAGCAGCATGGCATTTCTGACATATTGTTCAAACATCGGACCGCCAGTGGCTTTGAGATCATACAATTGATCGAAAATTCCAATCATTTCATTGATTACGAAAGTTTTTTGTTCAGGATGCTTCGGATCATATTCCAACATGTTGAGTCCAAATGGGCGTTCCATGTCAGAAGGATCAAACACGATCACATCTTCTGCGCGTTCTTTGGGCACCGCAGTCAAAATGTCTTCGATAGCATCGCCATGCGGATCAATGAAACAAAAACCTTTGCCGCTGCGCGCATCCTGTTTGGCCATTTCCTGCAGAAAATTTGATTTTCCAGTTCCAGTCTGACCGATGGTGTACAGATGTCTTCGCCTGTCGCTGTCAGAAAGCTTGATGTCTGTCCTGATGCCACGATAATCGTTGTAGCCAAGAGTGATGCCTTCTTTGGGAATATTGAGCGGTGGCGGAGCAGCTCCAGCTTTCTGCCATTTTATTTTTGGCGTTTCAGTAGTGGAAATTGGAAAATGAAAAATGCTGGCAATTTCTTCAGTGGACAAAACAACCGCATGCTCTTCATCAAAATTGCGAAAGATGTAGTCAAAAGCTATTTTTTTTGATTTGATTCTTTTTTGCACCACGAAATGATTCACTTCATGATTTTCAAACTGGGCGAAAGAATTTTCCATGTGCGCCAAAACTTCATCAGCGCGCTCCTGGGTCATGGCACTGACAACCAAACGCACATTGGTTTTGAATCCTGCCTTGCCTGATTTGGCTTCAATTTTTTTCACCAATTCCTGTTCTTCAGGAGTGAGCTGCACAGCTTCTTTGCGCATGATTTCTTCTTTGGGTTTGTTTTGCATCACCTGGATCACACCTTTGCCCAGATCCATTGCCAAAGAAGTTGAATGGGCATCTTTGAGTTGTTTGCCTTGTTGCATTTTGTGGGCGATTTCACGTCCCATTTTTCGCCATTTGTTTCCAGCCGGACGCAAAATGATCTGGATTGCTGCTCCCTCACCATCAGTTTGCAGTTTACTGAGAGCATTGGAAATTTCATTCAAAGGGTCAACATCAATGTTTTCATAGGTCAGAACAGGCAACGCATGGGCATGTTTGAGCCCCAAAGTTGCTGCCGCCGTGAAACTGCCTGGCGCAAAAATGGTGTAGTCGGGAATTTTTTCAATGGAGGCATGCGGAAAATATGAATGCACTTGCTTTTCAATGCTGTCACGGAATTTTCTGGGGACAGCCATGTAGAAAGAAATTTCCTCATTGCCGCAAGGGTTGGCGATCTCAAGCGCGATGTATGGTTCGCTGTACAAAAAATGTCCGATGATTGATTTTTTTTCTTTGATGTTGGAAAGAGTCGTGAGCAATTGTTCCATGGCTCCGATTTCATCTTTCCAAGCGTCGCTTTCCCTGCTCTGCTCACCTTTTTCTTTGAAAATTTTTGTCACACGCACAACTTCCAGATCCATGTTCATACTGCGATTGATCTGGGCGCGATAGTTCAAAAAACTGCGCAACACCAAAAATATTCCGCTAAACAAGGTTATGGCGGAAAAAATCCACGTCAAGGGAATGAGGAATGTATTCAGATCTAGTGTGTCCATTTTTGTTTTATGTTTATTTGAGTTTTCTACTTGTCTTTTTATTTCTAAACCCTAGAAGTCTAATAGCCAAAATAAGGCTAAAGTCTAAGTTTTAAAGTCTAATTCAATTCTAAATTATAAAGTTTAAAATTAAAATGCATTTCATTTATACTTTTTTACTTTAAATTTGATTTAGACTTTTAAATTTTAAATTTAGACTTTTATGATCCTATATTTCCCTTATCATTCCTTTTTTCACCAATGCGTCGTGCAATTCATCTCCAAGCATGCGGTCATGGAAAGTGTCAAGAATGTAGTTGTCCTGCATATGTTGAGCAACTCTCACGGCATGCACCACGCCTTTTTGTCCGGCAATGTCCACCAAATGTTGCACCTGGGATTCGGCGTCAATTTTTTGGGCACCGATTTTTGCATCATCAATCACAACTGCCTGGTCAATTTCATTGTCATTGGTTGTTTGCACCTTGGACAAAATTTTTCCATAGCTATCATCTTTTTCAGCCGCACTGATTTCTTGTGGAATTTCTTTTTCGACGGCAGCCAAAGGAATGTCATTTTCGCGAGAAAAATCCGAACTGCCACGTTTGAGTTTTCCCTCCAAATCCAAGTCATTTTCTTCAATCGGTTCCAAATTGCTTTTTATCATAAATGTCATGGAACATATAATCATTTAAACACATAAACACATAATCACCGCCTGGCCAATGTTTAAATGTTTACATGTTTATATGTTTATATGTTTATATGTTTGCATGTTTAGATGTTTACTTGTTTGCTTGCATCATTTCTGTTCGAAATTCTTCGATTATTTGCTGCACCATTTCATCGTAGTTGCTGATTTTTTCTTTGAAAAACGCTTCGATCTGTTCAGGTTCGATTTCACCCTCTGACATTTTTTCATACTCCTCGCGTCCGTTTTCACCCAGTTTTTCCATGGTTTCCAAAAAAATCCGCTTGAGCAAAACTTCGGTCATCTTGATTATCAACTCATTTTGCTTATCCTCAGCAAGCGTGTCGATTCCCAGGTCCTTGATCAGCTTCGAAAGCGCTTGCGATTGATTCAAAGCGGGTTTGTCATTTTGTATATCCATATATTTTTATTTTTCTTTTTTAATTTTTATTCAGAATATATGCCCAGACGTTTTTTGATTGTTATTTCCTGCACTCTATACAGCCACTTGCCAAATGAAGTGTTGTAATTTGGGATATTTTTTCCGCCAAATTCTTTCTTAAATTCCTTGATGGTTTGTTTTATAATCGGATTCAATTTTTCATCAGCATAGGCTGAACTATAATTCAAATCTTTGATATCATCCCATTTATAGCCAGTTGTTTTATATATGCCGTTAGCAGCATCCTTTATGCTTTTAAAGTAGAGATCTTTGGCATGTGTTGCATTTTCAACAGTCGCAACAGCAGCATCGCGCATTTTATCAGCATGACCCATAGCTTCATATTGCTCTATTGATGGACCATCTCCGCCTGCAGGATGCATTGAGGCCTCACTGGCTGCATGATCATATTCAACATTGGCACTTTTAAACATTTCCTGACCTGTTGCAATATGCTGCTGCATTTCCGCAGCCTTTTGCACGTTTACTTCTTCAACCACTTTTTGTGTAATTTCGCCAGCATTTAATGGATGAGTGGTTATTTGATTTGCTGCATCAACATGTTGTCCATGATTAGCAACATTCCCTACTGAAGCACCATGTCCATGACCAGCATCATAAGATGTCGATTCCTCATAAAAACCATATTGACCTTCATCCATTTCTGCATGAAGAGCTGCTGGATTGAAATGAATTTCAGAATTAGCAAGAACATAATCAGGATTATGACCTTCCATTTCAGGATGAGTATCCCTAAAATCCATAACAACCCTTCTAACCAGCTCATGCGGATCAGAACCTTTTAGCTCGGGATGATATTTATAAATATCAGAATTTGGATTGTTAAATTCCTTCAATAGCGTTTTTGAAAAATTACTTCCTTCTTTTATTACCAAGGATTCATTTGATGCATGTGTTTGCAGAGCATCTTGAAAAGTCATTTTACCATCTTGTGCAAAATTAACTGGTCCGCCATCGGGATGTTCCATTGCATCAGCAAGTGGAGTTTGAATATCAGCGTGCGCAAACATTGCACCCATAAAACCGCTGCCAGCTTCGGTTGCCTGTTTTCCATGATGAAAATATTCGGTTACTTTTTCAAACCCTGCGCCAAGAGCCTTTGAAACAGTGCCCGTACCCAAAAGCATTCCAATTCCTGCTCCGGCAAATTTATTAAACAAAGAAGCAATCTTGTGCTTGTTCATTTTTTCATCAATCTGCCCTATTTTTCCATCCAGCAAGACTCTGAGTTTTTCAAAATCAACTTTTTCATTTTCTTTGCCTTCTGGATTTAAAAATTCTTGATTTTCACTGTCAGCTTTCTTTTTCATGGAGCGTTGATGCAGTGCATCGAGTCCTTTGGAAGCACCAACTGCAGTTGCGGCACCTCCCACAAAACGCTTTCCAACATACAAGGCCCATGATCCACTTGCAAAAATTGCACCACTTAGTGCCAACTTTGCCATCATTGGAAGTTTGTTGTATTGCTGTTCAATTTTTTCCACACCAGCCCAAGCAGCTCCAGGCAGTGCATATAGGATATCTTTTATACTTACATCAAATTTGCCACTCTTTTTTTCTTTTTCATTTTTGCCATAAGTATTAACCGCATTGAAATCACCGTAGTTACTAGGGGTATCTTTTCCGTTTCTTTTGTCCTCTTTATGAGATGGCCACAATGAATTGGCCTTGGCACCAGAGCGCGCATCATACAAATCAATGGCTGCTTGATAATTAAAATATATAAGCATTTTTTCAACTTCCGATTTCAATTCACCATCTTTCAAGCCTTTATTTTCAATGTCCCTTATCCAAGCATCACGATAGACACGCAAATCATCTTCCATGCGCTTGCGTTCTTCTTTGACTTCGAAATTGTCATCAGCCTTCCCATTAAATGATTTTCCAAAAAATTTTGCTATGCCTTGGAATGTTGATCTGTGTTTATATTCAACTTCGGCATAGGTTTTCAATGTCTGTTCATATTGCAACTTAGCCTTATCCATATCCAAAACACCCGATTCGGCATTATTGCGCCTATTAGTTCTCAGATTGGCTTCTTCTGTATAACGAAGTTCTGTTTTCAACTCCTCCTCATTGCTATTTCCAGCCCCAATTTCATGCGCCGGCTTTTTTTTCAAATCATAACCCTTTTCCTTATTTTCATTTCTCAATTCTACAATTTCAGCATTAACTGCAGCAGTTCTTGCCTTAATATCATCAGCATTTTTTCTGACTGAATCTGTGATTCTTTTTTCTTCTTTTGCATTTTCAATATCAACAACAACCTGCTGCTGGAATGCATCAGAACGTGCTTGGAATACATTTATGGTTGGAGTTATTGGGTCAGCCATTTTATTTTATTTAAGTTGATCTAAGATATATTGTACCACTTTTTCAAATTCTTTTCCTTCTTTTTTCGTGTTTCGATGTAATGCTTTTTCAACATCCTTTTTTAATTGCTCCATAACTTCTTTTTCACCAAGATTATGCTGCTTGGCAATTTCCATGTAGTCAGTTTTTAAATTCTGAAACAAATCAACCGTCAAAATTCCAAATGATTCATTCTTGGCCTCTTCAAATAATTCTTCTACTTCTTTTTCTTTTGGTTTTTCTGGCGCAATTGTTTCCACACCCTTTGAATCAGTTTTTTTGTCTTTAACAACTTTTTCACTTTTTTCATTATCAATCATTGCCCCTGTTTCAATATATTCTTTCAATTTTCCTGTTGGAACAAATTTTCCATCTGTCATTTTTTTCAACACTTCTTCAAGTGTAAATGCCAACTTTGAATCATCATCAGCACTTGTTATCCACATTTTTTCACGAACCTTGAAACCCTTGGAAAATTCATCTGTAATTAGTCTGCTTGATGAAATTTTAAATCTATTATCTTTTTGATTCCAAATAACAAGAGTATCACAACCAAACGCTTTGGCAGCCATGAAGTCGCCAGGAACATTTTTCTTTCCCATTCTTTTTTCCATGACATTTTCCACACTAACTGCTATATCACCGTAACGCTCAGAAAAAACGATAAACCCATTTTTTTTCATCTGTTCAAGTCGTATTTTTGATAATTTTGCAACCGCTTCTTGTTGCTTTGTTCTATCAATATCACTTCCATTTGCATCCTTTCCACCCACAAATCCATATTTTTTCAAGTCTTCTTCACTCAAAACTCTTGTTGGATTAGGATCGGAATCCTCTGTGAAAAATTTTATCAAATTTTCTTTTGACATAAAACGCTGCAATCCAGCAACGGTTTTCCAGGAATTTTCAAAATATTTTTTTACTCCAGGATTCTCACCACTATCTTCTCTGGTGACAAATTGAACCATTCGACTAAGTTGTGGCGAATCTTGTAAAAGACCCATATCCACCAGCATTTTATACATATAAAAAGATGCTGAAGACCCTGATTTTGATTCTTTTGCATGATGATCAATATGCGCAGTTTTTTCCCATTCAACAACTCCATCATCTTTGATATTTCTTTCAACAACGACACCGTCTTTTCCGCCAGTGTCCATATTTATATACCCTTTTTCAGTGGCACCTTGAGCAACATATTTCAAATTGCTGACATCAAATCCAGCCTGCTTCAATAATGCAATGCAACACTTTCCATCCAAATCAGTTTCTGTGTTAAGATTACCTTCTTTATTGATCACTCCATGTACCGCAAATTCCTTCCAGAGCTCTTTTGTTTTTGCCAAAAATTTTTCATCTCCTTCTTTTAATGTTGGAGCATTCAGATCTTCATAATTTTCGATGCGTGCCAGCGTGATCTCTGCCCCAGCGCGTGAAAATTTTGTTTTTTCTTCTTTTTCAGCGTCGGTTTCAATTTTAGTGCTTGCTGTTGGTTTGTTTTTTAATACCTTTGTTGTGTTTTTTACTTTAGGCTCAACAATTCCGTATGTTATTCCTCCCAAAACAACACTCTGCAATGGCAACTTGCTTGTGATTGCAGCAGTTGCGGCAGCCAAAACCTGTCTAAATAATATTTCATCATCCACACGAAATGGTTCAACATCATCATCAGCATACCGCAAATATATGTCGATTTTTTCTCCCAAATCAAAAGAGAAGCTATCATTAAGCATAATGGTTGGATTGTCATGCTCATATTCAGCTTTTGTTTTTCCAGGATAAATAATTTTATCTTTTGCTTTCCTGAAAATACTCTCCCAATTTTTGTTTTCATCCTTATTCAGAAATTCAACCCAAGCCGTCTTATCTTGATTATTTTTGTTTTCATTGCACGACTTTCTAATATAATCTTCCGCCTCAACTGAAAGACTTAGCTTGTTTAATTGACTCAAAAAATGTTTCTTCATATTATCCTCCACATAGTCAGGAGTAATAACATCAACAGCATCCGAAGAACCTTTGAGCTCTTTTAAAAATTCATTTAATTCTTCTTTAATTTTTTTCCTATCTTCATCACTAAGATCTTTATATATTGCCTCTTGCGTATTAAATATTTTGTTAAAGCCTTTTTTTGCCAATTCATTACGTCTTTTCTTTTCTGCTGGAGGAATATTTCTTGTTGCGGCAGATCCAAGGTCTTTGGCGCCCAAAAGCACGGGTTCTGCCAATTTGCTTTCTTCTTTCGGAAGTTCATCCAAATTTTTTATGGTAAGTGGACGCATTGGCTCGGCTGAAACTGACAAATCAATTCCATTTGGCCTACCATTTTGTTCTTTCAGTATTCCCTTATTAAATATATTGAATTTTCCAAACATGAATAATGTATTTTTGATTATACGGAAATTATATCACAAAAAACTTTTTTTACCCATAGTCAAAATTACAAAATGTATGTTTCAAGAAATTCAAAGCAATGCTATAATTAAATCATTAAACAACATCTATCGCATAAGAACGGATAGATTTAAAATAAACACAAAATGAACAACAAAAAAATCGTCTGGGGACTGCTGCTGGCA
>JAQTLF010000020.1 GCA_028715015.1 Candidatus Moraniibacteriota bacterium
GTTGGGACTTTATTTGACATTTAGATTTTGACATTAAGATTTAAAACTAAAAAAATAATAATAAAACAATATTATGAAAAAAGATAATGGAAAAAAGAAAACCATTCCAGAAAAAGAAATGAAGGATATCGAAGAAGAAATTGTGGTGGAGCAGGAAAGTGAGATTGAGCAGATGCAAAAAAAGGTTTTGGAAAATCTTGATGGATGGCAACGTTGCCAGGCTGATTTTGAAAACTACAAAAAAAGAAGCGCCGAGGCTCAAAAAGATCTGATCAAATATGCAACGCAGAACATCATCTTGGAAATATTGCCCGTCATTGATAATTTCCATGCCTCGACCGATCACATCCCGACTGAGCAAAAAGATAATTCCTGGGTGACCGGAATCATGTATATCCAAAAACAACTTGAAAACATTGTGACTGAAAATGGTGTGGAAGAAATTGAAGTCAAAGAGGGTGACAGTTTCGATCCCATCTTCCATGAAGCGATTGAAAACCATGAGTGTTCCGATTGCAAGATTGAACACAAATACAAGAACAAGATCAAAAAAGTTTTGACCAAGGGATACAAAATTGGGGACAGGGTTATCCGTGCAGCCAGAGTTATTGTGGAATAAAGCATTTTTAAAATAAAAAGTCCCCGAGCGGATTGGAGGGGTAATCGCTCGGGGCATGGGAGTCATAGGGCTCCCGCAACTGTATGAATTCGTTGAATTCGTTTTAGATATAATAATAGCATGATACGTTAAATTTGTCAAGGAAAATAAAAAAGCCCGAATGGGCATGTGGTAAATATCCCATTCGAGCAAAGCTCGCAAGCGTTGTGCATAGCTCTGAAACCATAATATCACATAAAATCATAAAATCATATAAGCATATAAACATTTAAACATTTAAACATCTAAGCATATAAACATCTAAACTAAACATTTGTCATTCCCGTGAAAACGGGAATCCGGAATTCAACAGGTGCACCATGATTTTGCTGGATCATATTTTCACAGGAATGACAAAAATAATAAGTAGTAATAAAAATTGTAACAGTGAGCAGTACCTGATGGTTTTTTAGTTACTGATTGCTAGTTACCAAAAAAGTATATGGGAAAAATTCTCGGAATCGACCTGGGAACGACAAACAGCGCGATGGCTGTCGTGACTGGAGGTAAACCAGAAATCCTCGAAAACAAAGAGGGAAATCGCACCACACCTTCGATGGTGGCAATCTCCAAGACAGGAGAACGATTGGCTGGACTTTTGGCCAAGCGTCAATCAGTGACAAATCCAGGCAACACTTTGTATTCGATCAAACGTTTGATTGGACGAGCATATCATGACGCTGAAGTCCAACGTGATGAAAAATTGATGCCATACAAGATCGTGCATGCAGGAGAAACTGTGAAAGTCACCATGGGCGACAAGGATTACACTCCTCAGGAAATTTCTGCCATGATTTTGCAGAAACTCAAACAGGATGCTGAAGAAAAATTGGGCGAAACAATCACTGATGCTGTGATCACGGTGCCTGCATATTTTGATGATGCCCAAAGAAAAGCCACCAAGGAAGCTGGTGAAATTGCAGGACTCAATGTCCGTCGCATCATCAACGAACCGACAGCTGCTGCTTTGGCTTATGGCTTTGACAAAAAAGCTGATGAAAAAATCGCAGTCTATGATCTTGGTGGAGGAACTTTTGATATTTCAATTTTGGAAGTTGGCGGCGACACTGTTGAAGTGAAATCAACCAATGGTGACACGCACCTTGGAGGAGACGACTTCGATCAGATCATCATCCAATGGATCATTGATGAATTCAAAAAACAAGAAGGCATCGATCTTTCCAAAGACGCGCTTTCATTGCAGCGCATCAAAGAGGCTGCTGAAAAAGCCAAGATCGAACTATCGACTGCTCAAGAATCTGAAATCAATCAACCATTCATCACTTCTGATTCTTCAGGTCCGAAACATTTGGTGATGAAACTAAGTCGCGCGAAATTGGAAGAATTGGTTGGCGACTTGGTGCAAAAAACACTTGAACCAGTAAAAAAGGCACTTGCAGATGCCAAACTTTCTGCCAGTGACATCAACGAAGTCGTTATGGTTGGAGGAATGACACGCATGCCATTGGTTTTGCAGACAGTTGAAAAATTTTTCGGCAAAAAACCTAATATTTCCGTGAACCCTGATGAAGTTGTGGCTCTGGGAGCTGCGATCCAAGGAGGAGTTCTGGAGGGATCAGTCAAAGACGTTTTGCTTTTGGATGTGACTCCGCTCACTTTGGGAATTGAAACCATGGGAGGAATTTCAACTCCACTGATTGAAAGAAACACGACTGTGCCGACTTCAAAAACACAAACATTTTCAACTGCGGCTGACAATCAGCCTGGTGTGGAAATCCATGTGTTGCAAGGAGAACGCGAACTTGCTTCGGGCAACAAAACCCTTGGAAAATTCTTGCTTGATGGAATTCCACCAGCTCCAAGAGGAATTCCGCAAATTGAAGTGGAATTCGACATCGATGCCAATGGTATTTTGAATGTGACTGCCAAAGACAAAGCGACTGGCAAATCACAATCAATAAAGATTGAAGCATCCTCGGGACTTTCCAAAGAGGAAATTGAAAAAATGAAAAAAGATGCGGAAATGCATGCTGAGGAAGACAAGAACAAAAAGGAACTTGTCGAAGCTCGCAACATGGCCGACACCTTGGTTTATACCACCGAAAAAGCCATGCGCGATGCAGGTGACAAAGTGACTGAAGATGAGAAAAAACCTGTGCAAGAAGCGATCGAAGAACTTAACAAAGTGAAAAATGGCGAGGACTTGAACGAGATCAAAGCCAAAACCGAAACACTTTCGCAAGCTGCCCAAAAGATTGGCGAAAAACTTTACGCTGCCTCTCAAGAAAAAGAGAAAGCCGAAAAAGAAGCTAATGCCGGAGCCGAAGGTGAACCAGTGAAAGACGCAGAAGTTGAAGGTGAAGGCGACAAGCCAGAAGATAAAAAAGAATAATATTCTGAAAAAGAATAATTTTCCAAAAAAGTCCCGATTTTTTCGGGACTTTTTTGCATTATGCCAAAACCATGCGGTCGTCAGGAAGTGGAATAATGGCAATAGGCATGTTATTATGTGATTGTAAATTATTATTTTTGCAATATGAACAAGGAAAATAAAATCAAGGCGATTATTTTTGATTTTGGCGGAGTTTTTACCAAGGGAGGCAAAATGGATCCTTTTTATGACTATCTGACAAGTAAATACGGTAAAGAAGCTGGAAATGACTTTTTTGCGCATACAATAGAAATTTGGGATAAAGCACGCGTGGGAAAAATTTCTTCAAATTTATTCTGGGATTTTATTGGAAAGCATTATGGCGTAGGGGCTGAGGAGATTATGCGGGAGAGTTTTAACTTTTTTGAATCGGAAAAGAGCGTTACTGATTTTGTTAAACAGGAATTAAAGGGGAAGTACAAGTTGGGAATGATAACCAATAATATCCAGGACTGGTTTGAACATAATATTGCTGAACATGACCTGGAGAATGTTTTTGACGAGATTGTAACCTCATATGAAACTGGTCTTAAAAAACCAGATCGTGAAATTTATGATTTCACAATAAAAAAGCTTGGCGTGTTGCCGCAAGAATGTATTTTTATCGATGACAGAGACAATAACGTTATGGGAGCTAAAAATGCTGGCATGGAGGCCATACTATTTAAAAATCTTTTGCAATTAAAAAGAGACTTGAAAAAGTTTGGAATTAATATATATTAAATAAAAACTTAATTGTATTCTCTGTTTGTTATTCTGCTTCATGGGGTAGATAGAAATTTTTAAAGATCGGTATATAAAATTTATGGAAATTTCAAAAGGGCTTAAAAAATTCATAGAATCAAATGCAATTGGATTGGCAACTGTTAACAAAAATGGCAAGCCACACAATATCGCAGTGGCATATGTGAAAGTTTTGGAAAATAAACTTGTTATTTCGAATGCTCATATAAAAGAGTCAATTAAGAATATTGAGCAAAACCAAAATGTTTCCTTGGTGGTTTGGAATAAGGAATGGGAAAAGGCCTGTGTGGGATTCGAATTGGCGGGAAAGGCAAAAAATTATACAAGCGGGAAATGGTTTGAATATGTTTCTAAATTGCCTGATAATGATGGTTATGTTATTAAAAGTGCCGTTGTGGTTTCCGTATCCAAAATAAAAAAACTTGAGTCGTAATATTATTTTTTTGCATTATGCCAAATCCATGCGGTCGTCTGGAAGTGGAATAATGGCAAAATAATATTTGGACATGAAAAAAGGCGGGGACAGTTGTCCTCGCCATTTTGTTAACCGTCGGTTATTGATGGTTAGTATTTTGCCATTGCTTCCGCGAATTCTTCCTTGTTGTATTTGCAGAGTTCCGTGACAGTGTCACCATCTTCTACGACCAAATCAGCCGGTAGTTCAAAGATGACGTTTTCTCTCCAGTTCTTTCTGCCGAACAAATCCGCATGCCTTTCAACAAGCATCGGAATGCTGGCTGCTGTTATTGGAGGAGATGTGCTTCCGCAAAATGAAACACATGGTATCGGATAAACAGCATCCTTTCGTTTTAGAAGCCCTATGAAAATTTTTTGCATGGCATTCTCCTTGTATTGTGAGATTTTTTACAACCCATTTTCCGCTGTCAGATCATCCAGATTTCGCTGGACGTGTTTTAATACATCATCTTCCGGTGTGTTACTGAAGATGGTGCCGGGCGAGGAGATTTTTTTGAAAATTGGATCACTGCTAATAAACTTGTAAATTTTGCTTGGAAGATGAGTTTTTATTTCCATCTTGTCAGCATACTTTTTCAAAAAATCCATAGCCGTGGCCGATGGCTTCCTCATGAATGCGAAAATACAAAGGCATTCAGGTGTTATCTCTGATTTTATTTCTGGGAATATTTCTACCTCAAAGCCAAGATTGAAAAGCTTGTCTAGCTTTGCTTGGAGCAAGGTTATGGGTATGTCGGTTACTAAAATCACTTTCTTTGCTGTCTGCTTGGTCATGGATAGCTCCTTTTCTGTTGGGAATGAACTTCTCTTTGTCTGGTCACTGATTTGATATTCTATACTAAAAATAATAAAAGGTCAATAGCGCCGGGGCGAATTCAATCCCGAAGTGCAATATAAATTAATTTTGATAAATATATTGTGGAAGCTGGAATGGTTGATCATAAACTTGCCCAAGTCTTGTTTTTTAAGATTGATCTTAACAACATAATGCCGGCAATCCGACAAGCGAGAATTCGCTACATTCAGTATTTTATGGCATCAGGTCAATTCCGCAGGCAACCAATAATTCATGTTGTGTTTGAGTTGCCTGATGGCGGCTACAAATATGTACGCAGTTGGGTTTCCAATGGTGATCAGCCGCGCAAACCTCTCGAACTTAGCAAGGAGGCCATGGATCATCCCGAGGAATTGATTTTGGAGGTCTTAAAAACATGGAATGCCTGCGAAAATATTTGGGCGCAGCACATTGAAGGTAGAATACAGGAGCTTGAAAAAACTGTGCCTGTTAGGGAAGAAACATCTTCCAAAATTCTTCAGTTTAAAAAATAAAAGACGCATGAGACAAACCAATTATTGTTTCAACACGGCCAGCAATTCTTGTGATTGCTGGCTTTTAAAAAGTTTCCGGATATTTTATGGGCCTTGTTTAAATTTGTGGTATAATGAAAATATTATGGATAAAAGAAAAATACTTTCAATAATTTTGGGAAGTCTGACAATTATTTTCGCTTTTTTGTCATGGTGGTCGGTCCGGCAAGCTGTGGTCATGTCTGATTCCAGCACTTGGGCTGTGCCGATGACATTTTTTTCGCTCTATGTCATTTTAGTTTGCTTGGATATCATTTTGATGAAAGACGTTTTGTTTTTGGAATTGCTGCTGCTCTGCTCTTTGGCGACAAGTTTGTTTTTTGCTTTTGCTTGGTTGCAATTGGGGGCGATTTTGTTGGGAGGATATTCCATGTTTTTGGCTTCTCGCCGGGTGAGGGAAGACATGGATTTCAATTTGAAAGTCAGCATCTGGAAATCTTTGTTGGCTGGAAAATCTTTTCTTTTGATCTCACTGACAATCGTCATTGCCATGCAATATTTCATCGTGCTGGACAATTTCGATGGCGAAAAGAAAGTTCCCAATTTTGACATGAGTTTCATCACCAAAAAAATTGCCATTCCTTTCATTTCCACAATCAATCCGCAGTTCAAATCGTTGCAAGATGAAACACTGACAGTTGATCAATTTATCATGCAGACACAAAGTGACGCACTTCAAAACGTGGGAATGTCGGCAGAAAGTCAGCAACTGTTGGATTCGAAAATTCCGGCAAATTTGGATCAATTTCAAAAAGACGCCTTGAAAAAACAGGCCATGGCAAACTATGACGGCGTTCAAAGGAAACTTTTGCAAAAAAATCAAGAACTCATTTTGACCAGTGGCAGAAAACAACTTTCTGATCTGGCTGGAACTCCGGTTTACGGCGATGAAAAAATTTCCGATGTTTTCACTGGTTTGATTGGCAACAAAATCAATTCATATTTCAATCCCAAAGTCAGTGAAGGTCCCAAAAATTCCACCTTTTCTTTGATTTTGGCCATCGTGCTTTTCTTGATCATCTATCCGCTGGGTTCAATTTTGAGCATTGCTTGGTTTTTGCTGACAAAGTTGATCGTTTTGCTATTGTTCAAATTCAAGGTCTTGCAAGTCAGAGTTATCAATGTGCCCAAGGAAATTTTGGAATAATGATGTGAAATGAAGAGTCCTGCGTAAAATCAACGATTGATTTTTGCTTGATCTATATTTGTTGTTAGCACTCTCCATGGGGGATTGCTAATTTTTTTATTTGGTTGTAATATGTATTAGTAACAAGATAAGATGATTTACAAATATGGCAGCTGATTATTATAAAATTTTGGGAGTTGATAAAAATGCCTCTGATGATGAGATTAAAAAGGCCTATCGTAAATTGGCCCACAAACATCATCCGGACAAGCAAGGTGGGAATGCTGAAAAATTCAAAGAAATAAATGCCGCCTATCAAGTGCTTTCTGACAAATCCAAACGTCAACAATATGACCAATTCGGGGCTGGTTTCGAGCAGCGAGGCGGTGGAGGTCAGGGTTTTGGAGGCTTTGGAGGTTTTGATTTTGGTGGTTTTTCCGCCCAAGGCGGACCAGCCTCGGGCTGGGATTTTGGTGAGGGTTTTGAGGACATTTTCTCAGACATTTTTGGAGGGCGGGGAGCGGGAGGTTCTGGCGGTGGTCGCAATGCCGGAAGAGACATTCAAGTTGACACCGAGATTTCTTTTGAAGAAATGGTTTCCGGAGTGGGCCGTGATTTTTCTTTGAGACGCATGACAACTTGCGATGTGTGTGGTGGAAATGGCGGAGAACCTGGAACAAAAGAAGAAACTTGTCAGACATGCAAAGGTGCTGGAAAAGTGCAACAAGCGTCAAGGAGTATTTTTGGATCATTCACACAAGTCATTGTTTGCCCGACTTGTCACGGCAAAGGAAAAACATTTGCAGTCAAATGTCACAAATGTGGAGGTGAGGGACGCACTCGGGAACAGCAAAATGTGCACGTGGAAATTCCAGCAGGCATCAGTGATGGCCAAACAATTTCAGTGCAAGGGCAAGGCGAAGCTGGCGAACGTGGCGGACGCAGTGGCGACCTGTATATAAACGTGCATGTCCGAAGTCATGCAAGATTCGAACGCAAGGGCAACAATCTTCTTTCAAGCGAACACATTTCATTTTCGCAAGCTGTGCTTGGTGACAAAATCGAAGTCAAAACGATTGATGGCAGCGTGAAAATGAAAATTCCTGCCGGAACACAATCCGGAGAAATTTTTCGCATCAAAGGCCAAGGTGTTCCAGAACTCAATCGTCCGCATTACAAAGGCGACCAGTTGGTGACTGTCATTGTTGACGTGCCCAAAAACCCCAACAGGGAACAGAAAAGAATCATTGAAGATCTCGGAAAAGCAGGACTATGATATTTAAAAAACGGGTTGGTTTTCCAATCCATTTTTTATTTTACGTTTGTTTTAAAAAAAGTTATAATCAAATGTATAGAGGATAACTTTTCAAAAACAAAAAACATGTCAAAAAATACTTTGGACAATCTTTTTGCTCCACGTTCAATTGCCATCATCGGAGCTTCGAACAAAAAAGGAAAAGTTGGAACTGTCATTACTGACAACATTTTGAAATTGGGCTACAAAGGCAAGGTATATTTGGTCAATCCTTCGTACAAGATTTTGAAACTAAAGCGCTGCTATCCGTCATTGGAGGCCATCAACAAAGAAGTCGATGTGGCCATCATTGCTGTGCCAGCCAAATTTGTGAATGAGGTGGTGGCTAAAAGTTGTCACAAAGTGAAAAATTTCGTGGTGATTTCGGCTGGATTTTCTGAAACAGGAGAAGCCGGGACATTGCGGGAAAAAGAATTGTCCAAATTGGCCCAAAAACACAATCTCAACATTTTGGGACCAAATTGTCTTGGTTTTATCGTGCCAAAATTGAAACTCAATGCTTCATTTGCCGGAGGAATGCCCAAGGCTGGCAATATCGCTTTCATTTCGCAATCCGGCGCTTTGGCGGTGGCTTTGATGGACAGAGCCAAACAAGAAAATATAAGTTTTTCTAGCGTCATTTCTGTCGGTAACAAGATGCAGTTGGCAGAGTCGGAACTTCTGGAGCATCTGTCGAAAGACAAACAGACCAAAGTCATCGGCATGTATTTGGAGGGCATCAAGGACGGAGAAAAATTCATTGAAACTGCTAAAAAGGTTTCAAAAATAAAACCGATTGTAATTCTTAAGGCGGGAAAGACTGAAAAATCCCAAAAGGCCATTTCTTCACACACTGGTGCGCTGGCCGGAAGTGATGACATCGTCCAAATCGCTTTTGAAAAAGCCGGAGTTATTCGCGCGGATGATCTGGAAGAATTTTTTGATCTGCTGGCTTTGATTTCATTTACCAATGCTCCCAAAAATGAAAAAGTTGTCGTGGTCACAAATGCAGGCGGGGCTGGAGTGCTTACAACGGATGCTTTCAAGGGCAAGGAAATTGTGTTGGCTGATTTGAACAAAAAAACCAAAGAAGCCATCAAAAACACTTTGCCATCAGAAGCTTCGGTTGAAAATCCGATTGATTTGTTGGGCGATGCCGATGAGAATCGCTATGATGATGCGCTTGAATTGCTGGGCAAGAAAAATATTGGGACTTTGGCGTCCGTGCTCACTCCGCAAGAGCAGACGCCGGTTGAAAAAATTGCCGAGGTTATCATTAAGAGCAGAAAAAATGGCACTTCCAACACTGTGGCGATTTTCATCGGAGGGGACCGTGTGAAAAAATCAATCATCGAGTTGAAAAAAAATCTTATTCCGAATTTCTCCAATCCAGACAGCGCTGTCAAAGCTCTCAACAAATATCACCAATGGAACGTGTTCAGGAAAAGCAAAAATCAATCCGAAGTTTCCAAAACAAATTCTTCGCGCAAAAAAGAAATTGCCAAAATTATCAACAAAGCTTTGCTCGAAAAAAGAGGCGCGCTTTTTTTCTCGGAGGCGGCGGAAGTGATGAAAAAATATGGCATAACCCCTGTGGATTGCTTGGAAATTCTGCCGAACTGTGAAATTTCGGAAGTTGGAAAATATCCGGTTGTTCTCAAAGTTGATAGTGACAAAGTTTTGCACAAATCAGACAAGCAAGCTCTCATTTTGAACATCAAAAATGCAGCTGAATTGAAAAATGCCGTGGAAAAATTGAGGATTGATTTTCCTCAGGAACGTTTCATTGTCCAGCCCATGCAAGACAAACACGCCGAACTTATTTTGGGAATAAAAAGAGATGGCATTTTTGGACCAGTGATTGTCTATGGTTTGGGAGGGATTTATACGGAAGTTTTCAAGATGGTAAATTTTCTGATTCCTCCGATGTCACTTGGTGAAATAGAAAAGGAAATCATGAAAAGCAAAATCGGCTTTTTGTTTGCCGGTGTGCGAGGTCAAAAAATATGTGATGTCCATGAATTCGCATTGATCGTCAAAGGTCTCATGGAATTTGCTTTGGAGAATGAAAAAGTGAGAGAATTTGATATAAACCCGCTTTTTATATATAATGATGGACGAAGTTCAAGCGCCGTCGACATCAAAATAATATTGTGATTTATTTTTTGGTCTTTTTAATTATTTTTTCTTTTTGGCCAATAGCGAGCGACAGCGAGGTCTTGAGCTTTTGGATATTGAGCATTCATCCAAAAGCGTGCCAAAAGGGAAAGATAATTAAAAATACAAGTTAATTTCTAAGCATCACAAAAATATGGAAAACAAAAAACGTAAAATATTGATTGTTGATGATGATAATGAGCTTAGGGATATGTATGGTGAGATTTTCCAGGGTGCCAATTTTGAAGTAATTTTGGCCAATGATGGTCTTGAAGGTCTGGACAAGGCAACCAAGGAAATTCCCGATGTAATTTTCACTGGAATTGTTATGCCGAGAATGGATGGTTTTTCCATGATGGACTCACTCAAAAAAACCGTCATGACAGCCAACATTCCCATTGTCATTTCTTCGCACATGGGAAGGGAAGAAGACAGGATAAAAGCTGAAGAATATGGAGCTAAAGACTTCATCATCAGAGGAACAACCAGGCCGGTGGAAGTTTTGAAACGCATCAGTGCGCTTTTCAATTCTGCTGGCAGCGTTTATAAAATGGAATTCGATCCTTTTGCGGCTGACGCCCAAAAATTGTCCAAAGACCTCAATTTTGATGCAAGTTTCAAATGCTTGGAATGCGGGGAAAAACTTTTGCTTGAATTGAAACTGGCTGACCCTCAAAAACATGTTTTTGAAGCAAAATTCGTTTGTCCAAAATGCGGATCGACAGTCAGATAATTTACTTATAGAAATTGATTATGGCAAAATGGTCGCTTAATGATTTGCATGAAATTCCTTCCAGTTTTTCACTCGCGGTTCATCCTCTTGTTGCACAGCTACTGCTTTCTCGAGGGCTCAAAACAGAAAAAGAAATAGAGCAATTTGTTGCTCCGAATTATCAAACGGATTCTCCTGATCCGTTTGCTTTTGATGATATGGAAAAAGTTGTGGCTCGCATCAAAAAGGCTCGCGACAACCATGAAAAAGTTGTGATTTTTGGCGACTACGATGCTGACGGAATAACTTCCTCGGCCATCTTGAAAGAAACGTTCGATTGTCTTGGCATCGAAGCGATCGTGCACATTCCTGACAAAAAAACCGAAGGCTATGGCATGAACATCGCGGCCATTGAAATGTTCAGCCAACAAAATGTCAAAATGATCATCACTGTCGATTGTGCCATCACCAACGTGGCTGAAGTTGAAAAAGCCAATTCACTTGGCATCGATGTGATCATCACCGATCATCATCATGTTCCTGAAAATTTGCCCAAAGCTCATGCGATCATAAATCCTCATGCAAAAAACGCTGAGAGATATCCTTTCAAAGATCTGGCTGGGGTCGGGGTGGCTTTCAAGGTGGTGCAAGCAATTTTTCAAAGACTTTTGCCGGAAAAAATCGAACAAACAAAATGGATGCTTGATTTGGTGGCTATCGGAACAATCGCAGATTGCGTGCCACTTGTCGGTGAAAATCGTCTTTTGGTAAAATATGGTTTGGTCGTGCTTTCGAAAACACGCAGGACAGGATTGACTGAACTTTTTTCTGTGGGCAGGATCATGATTGATGAAAATGTTTCTCCTGACACCAAAAAAGTTTCTTTCTATATCGCGCCACGCATCAATGCTGCCGGAAGAATCAACCATGCTTATTTGGCATACAATTTGATCATGGAAAAAAATCCCGTGCTTGCTCGCGATTTTGCATTGGAACTTGAAGCCAGCAACAGTGAAAGACAAAAAATAACCCAAACTGTCGTGGATGAAGTGAAAATTCTGGCTGAAAATTTGTACAAAGACAAGAAATTTATTTTTGCAGTGGGAGAACATTTTCCAATCGGTGTGGTGGGATTGGTTGCCGGAAAAGTTGTGCAGCAATTTAACAAGCCGACTGCCATCATCCAAAAAGAAGAAACTGTCAGCAAGGGTTCGTTCCGCAGCATCCCGCAAATCAACATCATCGAAACCATCGAGGAGTGCAAAGAGCTTCTTATAAAATTCGGTGGTCATTCGCAGGCAGCCGGCATTTCTGTTGCCAATGAGAATTTGGAAAAATTCTATGAAAAAATGGATGCACTGATTTCAAAAAAACTCGAAGGAATTGATCTTGCTCCGGAAATCAAAGTTGACGGGGAAGTGAAAACTGATGAGATCGATTTTGATTTGATTGAGGATTTGGAAAAATTGAAACCTTTCGGACAAAACAATGAAGAACCTGTTTTCATGGTGAAAAACTTGATTGTCAGGGAAAAACGCACGATTGGCAGCGGTGAAAAACACATCAAGCTATATTTTTCTCCGGCAGATGGTTCGCCGAAAGTCTTTGAAGCGGTGAGTTTCAACGGCTATGAGAAATTCAAGCATGTTGTCGAAGGAAACAATGTCGACATCCTTTGCAATCTGCAAAAAGATGAGTGGAATGGGAACAAAAAAATCCAATTGATGTTGATTGATTTGAAAATTGCTGGAGATGGCAATTGAGACAGGCATTGGGAATTGGAAATTTTAAAATTATAGAACTTACGCATTTGCCCTCACCAAACATCAAAGTTCATCATACACGGTTTTTTATGAAACAAAAATAATCTTTGAACTGACCTCACCTGATGTTTGGCTCGGACAAACGCGTAAGTCATAAATTAATTAGAGATTAGTTATTAGAAATTAGAAATTTTATGCGTATAGCTTTTGTCCATGATTATTTGGTGCAGCACGGCGGCGCTGAACGCGTGTTGGAATGCCTGACTGAGATCTATCCTTATGCGCCGATCTATACCATTTTGTATAACGAAGATGCCATGCATGGAGTTTTTGCCGACAAGCGCATCCATACTTCATATTTGCAAAAATTTCCTTTTGCGCGCAAATGGCATCGTGTTTTTCCATTGCTGATGCCGCCAGCCATCGAACAGTTTGATTTTTCCGCCTATGACATCGTCGTGTCAGATTCTTCCAGCTATGCCAAAGGGATCATCACCGGACCGGAAACTCTGCATCTTTGCTATATGCACACTCCCATGCGCTATGCTTGGGATGATTGCCAAAAATATACCCGCGACTTTTATTTTCCGCGCCTCATCAAAAAACTCATTCCGTTTGCCATGAACTATATCCGCCTTTGGGACAAAGTCAGTGCTGACAGAGTGGATGTCTTTGTGGCCAATTCGAATTTTGTGGCTCGCCGCATCAAAAAATATTATCACAAAGAATCAATGGTCATCCACCCGCCGATTGACACCAAAAATTTTACCATCATGCCAAAGGAAAGTGACGAAAAATATTTCTTGATGGTTGGGAGATTGATTGCATACAAAAGACACAGCATCGCCATCAAAGCTTTCAATGAAATGAAATTGCCGCTCAAAATTATTGGGCGAGGACCTGAACTTAAAAGATTGCAAAAAATCGCCGGGCCAACCATTGAATTTTTATGTCGTGTTGATGATGAAAATTTGAAAAAATATTATGCCAATTGTGAAGCTGTTATTTTTCCACAGGAAGAAGATTTCGGCATTGTGGCCATCGAAGCTTTGTCATCAGGCAAACCTTTGATCGCTTTCCGTGGAGGAGACATTCCTGAACACATGGAGGAGGGAAAAATGGGAGTGTTTTTTGATCAGCAAACACCCGAGGCCATCATCGAAGCAGTTGAAAAATTCAAAACCCTCACTTTTAATGCAAACCACATCCGCTCAAAAGTTCTCAAATTTGACCGCGAAGTCTTCAAACAAAAAATGCAAGCATTTATCGAAAATGCCCTCAAAGAGCACCACAACAAGCAATAGCTCCGCACTGCTATTAATGTGGGCACGATTGTCAATTGTACTCCTTTTTGGCCAAAAAGTCAATATTGGCGGGGAAGTGAGAGTGGAGTATGCTTAAATAACGTCTTAAATCTTGCATCTTGCATTTTCTAAGAAGCTAAAAAGCTAATGACCAAGAAGCTGCATGAAAATCGGAATAGATATCAGATGTCTGAGTGACGGCAAAAGAACGGGAGTCGAAGAGTATACCATCAATCTCTTGGATAATATTTTTGAGTTGGACAAAAAAAACCAATATGTCCTTTTTTTGAATTCGTGGCGCAAGTCGCATTTCGATGAACGAATTTTTTCCCAACACAAAAATGTCACAGTCAAATGCTTCAACATTCCCAACAAACTTCTGAATTTTTGTTTTTGGTATTTGCGCTGGCCCAATGTCGACAAGCTGCTTGGCGGAGTGGACATTTTTTTTATGCCCAATATAAATTTCATCGCGCTTAGCGATCAGGCAAAACTGGTGCTGACAATCCACGACCTGTCATATGAAATTTTTCCGGAAACTTTTTCCGCCAAACGCAGGGCTTGGCACAGTTTCATCAATCCTCGCAGCCTTTGCAGGCGCGCCGACCAGATCATTGCCGTTTCAGATTCCACCAAAAGTGACATCATCTCAAATTTTGGAATCGCTGAACAAAAAATCAAGCGCATCCACAATGGAATTTCAGATGAGATCCAAAAACTTGATCGCAATGATCCCAAACTGATGGAAGTGAAAGAAAAATATCACCTGCCATTCAATTTTATTTTCTATTTGGGCACAGTTGAACCCAGAAAAAACATTCCTGCCTTGGTGCGCGCTTTCGACCATTTGAAATCGTCCCATGATCCCAATTTGGAAAAATACAAATTGGTCATTGCCGGAGGAAAAGGTTGGAAAACAGACAGCATTTTGGAAACGATGAGGAATGCCAAATTTACCAAAGACATCATCTTCACCAGTTGCATCACCAATCAGGACAAGGCTGCCGTCTACACCCTGGCAACTCTTTTCGTATATCCATCTTTATTTGAAGGTTTTGGCATTCCGGTGCTTGAAGCCATGCGTTGTGGAGTTCCAGTGATAACTTCCAATTGCTCGTCACTTCCTGAAGTTGTCGATCAAGGGGGGATCATGATCGATCCTGACAAGCCGGATGAATTACATGTGGCCATGAAAGAGGTTTTGACCAATCGCGAATTCCACAGTGAACTTTCTGCCCGAGCCCTGAAGCAATCAATCAGATTCAATTGGCGGACATCCGCGCGTCACACGCTCGCAATCTTTGAAAAATTCAATTGTTAGGATTGTGGTATAATTATAAAGTAACTAATATTATTTCATTAAGAACATGACTTACGCGTTTGTCCGAGCCAAACATCAGGTGAGGTCAGCCCAAAGATTATTTTTGTTTCATAAAAACCCGCTTACGATGAACTTTGATGTTTGGTCGAGGGCAAATGCGTAAGTTCTAAGAGAATACAAATTTTATGTTCAGCGCAATCATTGTTATTTTTGGGCTTATCGTTTTTGAAGTCATCAGCAGCATTGACAATGCGATTGTCAATGCGCATGTGCTCAAAACTTTGCCTCAAAAACAAAGGAAATTTTTCTTGCTTTGGGGAATGTTGATCGCAGTCTTTTTGGTTCGGGGACTGCTGCCTTTTTTGATTGTTTGGTTGGTGAATCCGGCTCTTTCTTTTTTGGAAGTTTTTCGTTTCGCTTTTTCTGGAGATGCCGGCATCAGCGAATATGTTGAAAAATCAAAGCCGCTTTTGCTTTTAGGAGGAGGCGTGTATCTGTATTTCGTGGCCTTGGCATGGCTTTTTTTGGAAGAAAAAGAATATGCTTTTTTGGCGGAAAAATTCATACATCGACGAAGCGCTTGGTTTTATGCGATTGCTTCAACTTCACTCACTGCCATAATTTTTGTTTCATTGAAAGTTGATCCGATTTTGGCACTTTCGGCCACGATCGGTTCGACCGCATTTTTCATTACCGATGGTTTCAAAAAGAATGCCGAGGAAAAAGAAAAGGAATTGATTGAAGGAAAAAGTGGCATGAGCGCTTGGAGCAAAGTTTTGTATTTGGAAGTTTTGGACGCTTCATTTTCAATCGATGGCGTGATAGGAGCTTTTGCTTTCACGATCTGGGTGCCGCTGATCTTGATTGGAAACGGAATCGGTTCGATCGTTGTCAGAGAGTTCACCATCCGTGGCATGGGACTGATCACCAAATTTGCCTATTTGAAAAATGGCGCGATGTATTCGATCGGCTCATTGGGAATTATCATGGTTTTGGAATCATTCGGTCAGCACTATCCATTTTGGTTTGCGCCCCTCAACACATTTTTGCTTCTCGGAATTTTCCTCTATCTTTCGCATCGCGAACTGCAGCTCGCCAAGGCATAAATTGGCATATCAAATGAATTTTACAGAGCGACTTTCAAAAACTGGAAGTCGCTTTTTTTATGGCTGAAAAAATGCTAAAATAAATGTATGAAAATTGGAATTGATGCGCGTTTTTTCGGTCTGATGGGCAAGGGGCTGGGGCGCTACACGCAAAAATTGATCGAACATTTGGAAGCGATTGACCACGAAAATCAATATGTTGTTTTTTTGCGCAAAGAAAATTTTGACGAATATCAGCCATACAACAAAAATTTCAGCAAAGTTCTGGCAGACTATCAATGGTATTCTTTTTCTGAGCAAATTTTTTTTCCAAAACTTCTCAACAAGCACAATCTTGATCTGATGCATTTTCCTCACTTCAATGTCCCTCTTTTGTATAGGCGGAAATTTGTGCTGACGATCCATGATTTGATTTTGCTGCATTTTCCGACAATCCGCGCAACAATGCTCAATCCATTTTTTTATTGGATAAAATATCTGATGTATAAATTTGTCATCGGCAGTGCTATAGGGCGCGCCAAACAGATCATTGCGGTTTCGCAGTTCACCAAAGATGACATTTCCAAGGAATATCCCAAGGCAAAAGGGAAGATTCAAGTGACACATGAAGCCAGTGACAACATTTGCAGAATTTCCAACGTTTCGCCGCATCTTATTTTGGAAAAATATGGTATAATTAAACCGTATTTGCTTTATGTGGGAAATGCCTATCCTCACAAAAATTTGGAAAAATTGGTTGAAGCTTTTGAGAAGGTTTTGGTCGTTTTTCCAAACACGCAGTTGGCTTTGGTGGGCAAGGAAGATTTTTTCTATGCACGCTTGAAAGCCTTTGTTGCTCAAAGAAACATTCCCAGCGTTCATTTTCTGGGTTTTGTGCCTGATCAGGATTTGGACGTGCTCTATCGTTTTGCCCAGGCCTATGTTTTTCCATCTTTGTATGAAGGATTCGGATTGCCGCCATTGGAAGCAATGGCCAAAGGTGCGGTGGTTGTTTCTTCCGACAAGGCTTGCATGAGTGAAATCTTGGGCGACGCTGCCCATTTTGCTGATGCTGAAAGCGTGGAAAATTTTTCGCAAGGAATCTTGAAAGTCATGGAGGATAAAAATTTGCGAAATGTTCTGATTGAAAGGGGATATGCGCAGATAAAAAAATATAGCTGGGAAAAAATGGCTAGTCAGACATTGGATATATATTTAAATGCTAAAAAATAAAAATAGAATCATCCCTCAGATGTTTGATGTTCGCCCAGTTGATGAGACTGGTGATTTGGATTGGAAAAAAATCCAGGCAGTCGGAAACAGTCGGCAAAAAATTGATGGATTGGAAAAAAATGAACCGATCTTGCAACAAGTTCAAAGTGAAGAATTGTTGCAGCCAGAGCAAATCGAAAGAAATGATGAAAACGAAAGAATCACACAAAACGATCAATTTGAGCAGCAAATGCGTCAAACATTTGTATTGTCCGAAGATGAAAAAAGAGCTCAGGCAGAATTTGTGGCGCAGCAGTTGAAAGCTGAGGCTGAGGCTGAAGCTAAGGTGCAGCACGCTCTTTTGGTGCAGCAAATGGAGAAGCTCAAAAAATCAAAAAAAACAAAACCAAATTTGTTCAAGAAAAACAATGACCCGCAAAATCTTTCTTGGCGTGAAATTCTTTTTCCTTCAACTTTCAGGTTTCAATTCGACGCTGCCAATTCTTTGAAAATGTTTGCGGTGGCGGCTGTGTTGGTTTTTGTCGGTGTCGGCAGTGTGACCTATGCCAGCAAAGGGCTTGGCATCAAGGCTAAAGTGTTGGGATCAAGCACTGACGGTTTGGAAAATTTGAGTTCAGCTGTCAGCAACATCGCACATCAGAATTTTGAAGGATCTTCGCAGCAGTTTTCTCAGGCCTATGCCAATTTTTCCCAAGGATCAACCGAACTTGAAAGCATGGGCGGTATCTTGATGGATGCTACGCGTTTCGTGCCTTTTGCCACCAAAATTTCCTCCGGAAAAAATGCCATTGAGGCAGGAAAACATTTTGCGGCTGCCGGCCAATCACTTAATGTTGTTGCCAAAGTTGCGGCCGATCTGAAAAATTCAGATGATGTTGGCAAACAAAACGGCACCTCAATGCTCGACGTGCTCAAATCTTCCCAAAAAAACATTGCCGATGCGAAAAATGAATTGGACGCCGCTCAGAAAAACATCAACCTGATCGCGATTGATGATTTGCCAAAAGACAAGCAGGAAAAATTTTTATTGCTCAAACAAAAACTTCCGGATCTGAGAAACGCCCTTGATTTCTTTTTGAACAACAGTCAGATTTTTGCTGATCTTTTGGGCGGCAACGGTCCAAGAAAATATCTGTTTCTGTTTCAAAACAATTCGGAAATGAGAGCCACTGGTGGGTTCATCGGTTCATACGGATTGTTGGATATTGCCAATGGCCATATTAAGAATTTTTTCATTGATGGAATTTTCAATCCCGATGGACAACTCAAAGACAGGATCGTGCCGCCTGCACCCATCCAGAAAATAAGTGCCAATTGGAGCATGCACGACAGCAATTGGTTTGCCGA
>JAQTLF010000021.1 GCA_028715015.1 Candidatus Moraniibacteriota bacterium
TGGCTCATTGCCAAATCAACAATTTCTTCCCCGCCAAGTTCTTTGTTGATCTTGGCCACAATTTGGCTTCTTCTGAGCCAAATCTCGTTTGCCCAAATCGAGCCGGAAGTTCTGATGAAAATCTTGTTCTCCTTGAAAACCACCGGCACAATGTTTTCAAGACCCTGCTTGCCATATTCCTCCTTGATGACCAATTGAAAAACATAAAAAACAGTTTGCTGATCGATAACTGTGCGCCTGGTTAATGTTTTTTTGTCTATAAAAGATCCGAGGGTTTTCATTAATTCTTGATTGGCATGATTATATAAGTATAGTTCAGCATTTCTTCTTTCTTTTCGCCCTGAACCATGCGCAGAACTGCAGGAGAAGATCCGCTGTTCATCAGCAAAACAAGATGCGGTGTCGAAATGGCCTGCAGCCCGTCCACCATGTAGCGAGGATTGAACAATGCTTCCTGATCCGGTCCTTCAATTTCAGCGCTCAAAATCGTTTTGTTTTCTCCAACCTCTTCAGCTTTTGACTGGACATATATTTCTTTGGCAGCAGCATTGGCAATAAATTTGACCTCTCCGGCTTTGCTGTGGGTGAAGATTCCGGCAATTTTCACGGCGCGCAAAACATCATCTTTGGGAAGAAAGACTTTGGTGGCAAATTCTTGCGGGATGATCTGTTGATAGGGAGGGTATTTTCCATTGATCAAGCGGGAAACGATGCGCACATTGTCGATTTGAAAAAATATCTGGCTTTCTTCGATGCCGATCTTGATGTCTTGCGTTTCAGGATTGATCACGCGGAACAGTTCCAAAATCGTGTTGAGCGGCACAATGACCGAACTTGTTTTTTCAATAAAAGCGTCATAGGCATGAGGATTGTCCTTGATGAGCGTCACGACTGCTTCAGCCAAGCGAAAACTGTCAGTGGCTGCCAAGCGCACTTCCAATTTGTCCAACAAGACATTGAGACCTGTCAGTTCCGGACGGGTGCTGTCGAGTGAGACACACACAGCCAAACGTGGAATGGCGTCTTTCATTTCTTGAGCCGGCAAGGAAAAAAGAAATTCTCCTTCCATTTCAGGGATTATCGGAAAATCGGTCGCTTGCAATCCTTTGATTTGAGCTTTGGATGAGCCACTTTCGATATGCAAAGTCTGATCCACCACGCTCAAGGAAACGGTGCTGACAGAAGGAAGATTGTTCACAAAGTTGCTCAGCAGACGAGCCGGAACGGTGATTTTTCCCTCTTCTTCGATTTTGGCACCTATTTTCAAAAAAACTCCGATTTCCAGGTTGGTGGCAGAAATTTTAAGCATTCCGCCTTCCGTTTCCAACAGGATGTTTTCCAAAATAGGCAGGGTTATCTGTTTTCCCACCACTCTTTCGGTGCTATAGATGGCTTTTTTGAAATTTTCTTGGGTGCACGTTAATTTCATATATTTGAATATTCTTAGAATTATTTCGAGTTATGCACAACTTATCAACAACGATTTATGGCGTATTTAAAGCCTATACCGCATATACTCGCTCTCTCAGGATGGCAACATCCTCGCGAACTTTCTCGTCTGTTTCAATTTCCTTGTTGATCTTTTCATAGGCATGCAGAGCAGTTGTGTGATCGCGACCGCCAAAAAAATTGCCGATGCTTGGGTATGAGATGTTCAGCTCATTGCGCATTAGATACATGGCAATGTGTCTAGCATAGGCGATTTCCTTCTTGCGACCCTTTTCAATAAGTTCCTTGGTGGAAATGTTGAAATATTGGGAGATCGCCTCCACCACATGTTGAGGCTGCACTCCTTTCTTTTTTCCGCTGGAAATTATTTCTGAAAGTGCTTGTTGCACGAATTTCAAGGTTGGCAGTTTGTTGTTGAATTCACAAGCCGCGATGATCCTGTTCAAGGCTCCTTCCAATTCGCGGATGTTGCTTTTGACATTTTCAGCAATGAAAATTATAGCTTCTTCATCCAAATAGAAATTCTTTTCTGCCGCCTTTGTTTTTAAAATTGCTGTGCGCGTTTCCAAATCAGGTTTGCCGATGTCGGCGATCATGCCTCCTTCAAAACGTGAACGGAGCCTTTCTTCAAGGGTGGCGATGGCTTTCGGAGGTCGGTCTGAGCTTATCACGATCTGCTTATTGATCTGATACAGCGCATTGAAAATATGGAAAAATTCGTTTTGAGTTTTTTCTTTGCCGGCCAAAAATTGCACATCATCAATGATCAGAAGATCGATGGCTTGATAGGCTGATTTGAAATCATTGACTGTCTGGTTGCGGATCGAATCGATCAATTCATTGGCAAAACGCTCGGAAGTTATGTATTTGATCTTTCTTGATGGGTCATGCAACAAAACCTCATTGCCGATCGATTGGAGCAAGTGGGTTTTTCCCAGCCCCACTCCGCCATAAATGAAAAGCGGATTGTATATTTTTCCCAAATTTTGAGAAACAGCATAGCAAGCCGCTCTGGCCAATTCATTGTTTTCTCCGATGATGAAATTTTCAAAGGTGTAGCGCGCATTGATGTTGTTCTCATAGGCTATTGCAGCTTGTTGGGATTGCATTGTCTGCACCGGACGGGTGGAAAATCCGCCACTTTGCGAAACTTCTTGGACAATCTGTTTTTCAGCCACGGAAATTGTCGTGTCGACTTTTTTGTTCTCGTTGCCTGATGCCTGATCATTGCTATAGATGATACAACTGATTTCCTTGATGTCATCTTGGAAATTACGTAAGGCCCTGAAGATATAGGTATTGTATTTATTTTCCAACCATTCTTTCGCAAAACCGTTGGGCACACCGATGACCACCTTGCCATTTTCGTTGGAAAGGATGGTTGTGTTTTTGAACCATGTGCTGAAGTTCGCCTTGGAAATAGAAAGTTCTATCTCGCCTAGCGCAGCCTGCCAAAGTTCCGCATTGTTCATACCTGGTAGTAGAAATTTAGATGAGCCCGGCTCAAATAAAATCTCTTTGCCCCCAATTTAAGATTAAACTGTTCTTATTAAATGTTTGCTAAATGCTATGGATTTTCAATGTCAGACATGCTATCGGCTCAATCGATGTGTACAGAAAATTATATCACGCCAATCCCACGCTCACCAGCAATTTGCTCTTGATATTTGTGCACAATCTGTGGATAAGTGTATAAGTGCTTTTTTAGGCTCTATTGGGCTTTATTTTGACCCACAATATTCCTCCGGCCTCTCATGAGTCTAGAATATCCCCTCTTATCCACTCTTGTCAATGATTTTTTGCAATATTTTGAGCGAAAAATGAGGGCAAAAAATAAAGTAGTCCAAAATTAAACCTTTGTTGCGCCTTTTTTTCTCAAAATTCGGGTTGACTTTTCCCGCCGTACTGGTACACTTGTTTATAGTATTCCAAGTTGCACTGCCGATTAAATCTTTTTATTCCAAAGGCAAGAATGGAAGCGGTATTTCATATTAATCAATTAACCAAAAACATACTATGAAACGCACATATCAACCAAAAAAGGGTCGTCGCAAAAGCCGTCACGGGTTTCTTGAACGCATGAGCACAAAAAACGGAGCAGCCGTAATCAAAAGACGCAGACAAAACGGACGCAAGAAGCTATCTGTATAATTCTATATAATTTGGCATGCTTCCAATCAACAACAGACTAAAAAAACGCGAGGATTTTGCCAAAGTATTTTCCCAAGGAACATATGCCGCCTTCGGCAACGTTTCGCTCAAATATTCCAAAAACTCCTTGCCTCAGTCAAGAATAGGATTTCCCGTAGGAAAAAATTATTCCAAAAAAGCTGTCACGCGCAACAGGGTTCGCAGAATTTTGCGAGCAATTTCAAGCAAACACCTTTCATCCCTGAAGCCAGGCTTCGACATTGTGATCATGATTAGGCCTGGCTATCAAAATCCTGAATCAAAAGTGCTTGATGGAGAGTTGCACAAAGCTTTTTCCAAAGCCAATTTATTTGTTTGATTTCCGATTTATTGCCCCAAAAAGTCCGGTGAAAATTTGAAGATTCATAAGAGAATAATTTAAAAAACAAAATGGCAGCCCTTTTTCACGCTCTAATTTATCAGCCGCTATACAACATCCTGATCTTCTTCTATAACATTGTTCCTGGAAGAGATTTTGGTATTTCCATTATTCTGATCACCATTTTGCTCAGAACAATTTTGATTCCTCTTTACAAAAAGCAAGTCGAGTCACAAAAAAAACTGCAGGAGCTTCAGCCAAAAATAAAGGCGCTGCAGGAAAAAACAAAAAACGACAAAGAGCAGCAGACCAAGCAATTGATGGAGCTTTACAAAGAGCACAAAACCAATCCTTTCTCCGGATGCTTGCCGCTTATTGTCCAGTTGATTTTTCTTATTGCCATATACAGAGTGCTGATAACAATTTCCAGCAATGGCCTGACGGTTGATTCGACCCAACTATATTCGTTCGTGGCCAATCCTGGGAAAATAAATCAATTTTTCATATTTTTGGTCGACCTGACCAAACCAAGCATCATAATTGCGGCTTTGGCAGCAATTGCCCAATATTTTCAAACAAAAATGCTGATGGCCAACCAGACAACGAATGCTGTCGCAAAAAAAGATGATTCGGGTTCTCCCGACATGGCGCAGATCATGAGCAAGCAGATGCTATATCTTGGACCGTTCATGACACTTTTTATCGGTATCAAATTTCCCGCAGGACTTTCACTTTATTGGCTGGCTGGAACATTGTTCATGTTGATACAACAAATCCTGATTGAAAAAGAATCAAAGAATTAATATTTCATTTCAAATAATCTTATGGATAAAAAAACCACAGATATCGTAAAACAAACCATCAAAGAGCTTATTGAAAAAATGGGATTTTCCGGTGAAGTGTCCATCTCGCAAACAGATGATGCGGAAAGCGTCACTTGCGACATCACAACTGACAATGATTCCAATTTTTTGATAGGACAACATGGCATCAATCTTCAGGCGCTGCAACATCTTGCCAGACTTATCGTCAGAAAACATGTGCCGGAAAAAATCCGCTTCACTCTCGACATCAACAAATATCGGGAACAAAAAAACCAATCTGTCATGCAACAAGCACGATTGGCAGCCCAAGAAGCTTTGACTCTTGGCCGCGGTGTTTTTTTGCCGCCAATGTCAACCTATGAACGCAGACTGGTGCATCTTGAACTTTCCCAAAATTCAGAAGTTGTCACTGAAAGTATCGGTGAAGGAGAAAATCGCAAAATCGTGGTCAAACCTGCAAACCTTGCTGATTAGTATTTTATTTACACATAGTCCATGGCAATCGCAAGAAAAATTGCTTATAACGTGGTCTTTAACGTGATTACAAAATTTATTTCCACCGCTTTGGCTTTGGTGGGAATCGGATTTATCACGCGCTATCTTGGAACCGAAGGTTTCGGGGACTATTCGACAGTCCTGGCTTTTTTTGCCTTTTTTGGATCAGCAGCTGATTTCGGTTTATATGCCATCACTGCTCGCGAAATTTCGCGTCCCGAGGCAGATGAAAAAAAGATTCTTGGCAACGCCTTCGCCTTCAGACTTCTTTCTTCAGTTTTGGTTTTTTTAGCAACGCCCATTCTTATTTATTTTTTGCCTTATTCGCATGATGTGAAATTGGGCATCATAATTGCAGCCGCTTCGTTTGTTTTCTCTTCAACCTATATGGTTCTTAATGGTGTTTTTCAAAAAAATCTCGCCATGGACAAAGTTGCCGGCGCAGAGGTTGTGGGAAAAATAATCCAGATAGCCATAATCGTTCTGGCCGTAAAAAATGATCTTGGTTTTACAGTGATAATCCTGTCAGTCTTGGCCTCGATGATTTTCAATTTTGTCACTGTCCTATTGCTGGTGCAAAACTACATACCGCTTAAATTGCAATTTGATTTTGTCTATTGGAAAAAATTCCTCAAAGAAGCCGCGCCCTTGGGAGTGTCCTCATTGGTTATTTTTATTTATTTCAAGATAGACACCATCCTTCTTTCCATATTGAAAACAAACACTGAGGTCGGCATCTACAACGCTGCCTACAAGGTCATCGAAAACGCTTCTTACATACCAGCCATGATCACGGGACTTATCTTTCCTATGTTTTCAAGGCATATCTTTTCGGACAAAAAACAATTCACCCATTTGGCGGATGAGACATTGAAAGTTTTTTTCATCCTGATCGTCCCGATGATTGTCGGAACAATTTTCCTTTCAGAAGGGATCATCCATCTGATCGGAGGAAATGCTTTTGCCAGCGCTTCCGGCACTTTGCGTATTCTTATTTTTGCGTTGGCTTTCATTTTTTTTGGCGGTCTTTTCAACAACATCCTGATTGCCAGCAACCATCAAAGAAAAATGCTGTGGGTGCTTGTCGGTTGCGCCATTTTCAACATCACTGCCAACATCATTTTTATTCCTGCCTTTTCTTACACAGCTTCCGCCTTCATTTCAGTGCTGACAGAATTTTCAGTCGCCGCCGCAGGTTTGTGGCTGACCATAAAATATGTCAAATACGTTCCATCCATAAAATCTTTGCCGCGCATCTTGCTTTCCGGAATTGCCATGGGATTTTTTCTGCTGACATTCAACCACCTTGGATTTTTTGTTTCAGTCCTGGCAAGTTCCGGAGTATATGTGATTTTCCTTTGGCTCACCAAAACAATTACAGTGGAAGAATTGTCCAGCATTTTTGTGCGAGGCTAATTTTGCAATAAAATTACAATCAAAATGGATCAGAAGTTTCCAAAAATTTTTGTCATTGTTCTCAATTTTAATGGCGCTAAAACTTTGCCAGGATGTCTGGCCTCTGTCTTCCAATCCGATTATCCGAATTTCGAAACGGTGGTTGTCGACAATAATTCCCAAGATGGTTCATTTGAAAAAGCACGCTTGGCTTATTCGAAGGCGCATTTCATCAAAAATTCAGCCAACATCGGCTTTGCCAAAGGAAACAATGTCGGCATCCGCTTTGCGCTTGAAAAGTTTGCCGACCATATATTCGTGTTAAACAATGACGCCATCATTGAAAATGACGCTCTTTCATTGCTGGCAAAAGAAGCGGCAAAAAATCCTGCTGCCGGCATTTTTAGCCCCATCATAACAACCGCCAATGGTGAAGATGTTTGGTTTGCAGGCGGGTTGGTGGATTGGCTCGGCATGAAAAACACCCACATCACAAAACCTCTTGCAGCAATTTCCTACAAAACCGATTATGTTTCAGGATGCGCCATGCTGATCAAAAAAGATGTTTTCAAAAAAATAGGTCTTTTTGACGAACGCTATTTTCTTTATTATGAAGATGCTGATTTCTCCTTGCGAGCAAACAAAGCTGGTTTTGATCTCTTGATTGTTCCCTCTGTCAGCGTGCGACATCTTGAACAAAGCAATACCAACAACAAATCAAAAATTTATTGGCTGGTGCTTTCAGGTTTGTTGTTTTTTGACACACACACTTCTTGGTTGCAAAAATTTTGGACCAAGCCTTATCTCATGGCTCGCAAAATAAAAAATCTTTATGATCTTGTTTTCTCGCCCAGTGATGTTTCCCGCGACATAAGAAAGGCTTATCGCGACTACAAAAAGATACCTAAATAGCATGCTGTATGGAAATTTCCTTTGTTATCGTCAATTATCAGAGCCGGGATTTTTTGCAAAAATGCTTGGCATCTTTGCGTCCTTGCTTGAAAAAAAAATCCGCTGAAGTTATCATTGTGAACAACGATGACGCCATTTTGGATTATGATTTGTTTGTTTTTCCAAATTTGAAAATCATCAACAACCCCAAGAACGACGGTTTCGCCAAAGCCTGCAATCTTGGGGCCAAAGCCGCCAAAGGAAAATATCTTTTTTTTCTGAATCCGGACACTGAATTGAAATTTTCCAACATTGATGAATTTGTCCTTAATTTCAATGATTCCAACGTGGGCATGCTTGCTCCTGGATTGCTCACTTCGGAGGGAGTTCCGCAGCCATGGAGCGCCGGTTGCAATATCAACCTTTGGGACATTTTGAAAAACAATTTCGGACATATTGCCAGCCAGAAAATATGGAGCAGCAATTCTGCCAGTGAAGCTGATTGGGTCAGTGGCGCCGCCTTTGTCATTTCCAAAAAACTTTTTGATTCCTGCCATGGATTTGATGAAAATTTTTTCATGTATTTTGAGGATATTGATCTATGCAAACGTGTTCAGCAAAAAAACAAAATCATTTTGAGAATTCCCCAATTTTCGGTTTTGCATCATGGAGGCCAAAGCTACACTGACAAGAAAGAACAGAAACAACATTATTATGAATCACAGGACTACTATTTTAAAAAACATTTTGGAATAACCTGCTCGTTTTTTCTAAAACTGCTAAGAAAGATTTCTACATCCATACTCAAATAAAATGCTTGCATCAAAATATCACCATTTCAAAACAAAAATAAGCAATGATTTTCTTTTTCATTTTTTGCTTTTGTTTTGTGTGTTGCTGCCTTTTCAATTCGCCCTCAATCCGTTGCAAAATTTTGATCTGGCCGTGGTCAGAGTTGTCATTCCGCTGATGTTTTTTTGGTGGCTGTTTTTGGCAATAAGACGCAAAGAAACAATTTTACAAAACAACAAAATAAGTTATCTGTTTTTGACTTTTCTGACGCTGGCGACATTGTCACTATTTTTTTCCCACAATATTTTTTGGTCTCTGAGAAAATTGCTTTTTCTGTTTTCCATCGTGCCTGTTTATTTTGTTGTTTTGTCTGCCCTAAAAACGCCCTCCAGGCGCAGGAAAATAATCGTTGCATTGGTTGGCGGAGCAACATTGCTTTCAATAATTTCCATTTTGCAGTTCTCGGCGCAATTTGTTTTTGGCATTGATCCGGTCTACAATTTTTTGGCACACAGCATCGCTCCTTTTTTTCTGGGCCGATCATTTTCGCAAGCAGTTCTGGCCTATCCAAGTTGGTTGGTAAATGCAGGCGGCGCAACTTACATGAGAGCAACTTCGATTTTTCCTGATCCCCATATGCTTTCTTATTACCTCGGAATGCTTATTCCTTTTTCCATCGCACTCTGGAGCACTTCCAAAAAACATGCTGGTTTGTTTTTTTTCTCATCCGCGCTTTTGATTGTTGCTGACATCTGCACTTTCACGCGCGGCGGATATATTGCTCTTATCGCAGGAATGGTGGTTATTTTGCCATTGGTCTCCAAACAAGCCATCAAAAAATTGTTGCTGGCGGCAGCGACATTGGCATTTCTTTTCACCTTGGCGCCGCACAGTCCGGTGGCAGGAAGACTGACATCTTCTTTTGATCTGAATGAAGGTTCCAACCAAGGAAGGATTTCCAATTGGCAACAAGCTTTTTTGATAATAAAAAATCATCCTCTTGGGGTCGGCATCGGTATGTATTCATTGGCGGTTGATCCCAATGCTGACTATCGAGAACCCATCTATGCCCATGATTTATATTTGGATATTGCCGCAGAATTGGGAATCCAAACCGCCTTTGTTTTTGTGGCAATTCTTTTTTTGGCCTTCATATATTTTTGGAAAGCTGCCAAGAATGATCCCTTGCTGGTTGCAGGGGTTTCCAGTCTGATTATTTTTTCCACACACTCACTTGTTGAAACGCCGCTATATTCAGTGCATGTCTTGACTCTCGTCTGCATCCTCATAGCTCTGAGCGCATCAATCAAACAATATGAAAAAAATTAAGCTGCTGCAAAATATTTTTTTGCTGACAATTTTTTGTGCCCCGACGTATTCTGTGCGGTTCACTTTTTTTGGCTTGCCCACAAATATGCTTGAGGTGCTGGCTCTGCTTTGTGTAACACTATCTTTGTTAAATGGCAAAAATCTTTGGGAAAAAATTTCACAAATTTCTGGAAATTTTTTGATGGCATCTGGACTGCTTGCAATTGGCACACTTTTTTCCATTTTGTTTAATGATCAATGGCGACTCGGTTTTGGAATTTTGAAAGGCTGGTTTTTTATTCCCATGTTTTTTTCTTTTTGTCTATATGCTGTCATTGATTCGCCGGCGTATGCCAGAAAAATTTTCCAAAGCCTTTATTTTTCCACAGTCGCAGTCGGAACAATAAGCCTGGTTTATAAGATTGCCGGAATTGTCACCTATGACGATCGTCTGAGTGGCTTTTATGCTTCTCCCAATTATTTGGCCATGTATTTGGCTCCTGGAATTTTTTTCGGTTTTTATTTTTTATATGAATCCTACCAAAAAAATAAATTTTCCAAAAAATCATTTGCTCACATCATAGCTCTTGGAATATTATCAACTTCTCTATATTTTACTTATTCCTATGGAACTTGGATGGCAACACTGGCCGCAATGGCAATAGTTTTGACATACAATCTCAAGACAAAAAAATATTTATTTTTCAGTTTGATGCTTTTGATTTTGGCAACAACAATCCTGTTCTTCTCGCAAGTCGGAACCCAAAAGTTCGCTGATATTTTGCATTTTTCACAGCGCTCATCAATTGCCTCGCGCGTGATGATCTGGAAAGCATCATTTTTGCTGATCAAAAACAATCCGATTTTCGGAATTGGTCCTGGAAATTTCCAGCAATCCTATTTGGCTGTCCAACCAAGTTTTCCTCCATATTTGGAATGGGCGGTGCCGCAACCTCACAATCTTTTTTTGGCTTTCTGGCTGCAGACTGGGTTTGTCGGACTGCTTGGCTTTTTGTGGATTTTATTTTTTGTTTTCAAATCACTCTTTCATATTTTCAAAAACAAAAAAGACGCTGCCTTGGCTGCGCCCTTGCTGGGATTTTTTCTCTACACTATGCTGCATGGCCTGATTGATACGCCTTATTGGAAAAATGACCTGGCCTTTTTGTTTTGGATTTGCGTTTTTCTCGTGTTGTTTTTATATAATAGCTCTCAACCTAAAAATTCTTCTGCACAATAGTTTCAAAATTACATATTCACATGAAAAGATGGTGCTGTCATTGTCGGATATGGATGACAATACACACCTGCAGTAGTATATTTTGCACATCCAGCAGCAGTGTCTTCATAAACCGGCTTTAATCCTGTAGCTTTGATTGCATCATAAAGTTTTTTCACATCTGAAACAGCACCCTTATTAACAGTCAAATTGACATCAGCACAGGTGCCATTGCCATGACAAGAGCTTGAATGATCAGTTGTGGCAGGCCAACCCTCGGTTATTCTGGCATTTTGTCCATTTAAAGCTGTTCTTAATTTTCCAGCCAATGTTTTGTTTAAAGAACATGGTGATTCTTTGCAAATATCCGCCACAGAAACACAATCGTTGCAAACTGTTGAACTATTTGGATTACTGCTATCAATATTAACAAATTTGACTTCAACCGTCGTAAAACTAATATTAATCTTAGTCAACTCAGGATTGATGACATAAAGGATAAGATAAGCTCCTAGGGCTGCCACAATGCCCAGTAGGGCATCTGCAATGATTCCTCTGGCACTGCCGGCAGTAGAAGTGTTTCCAGCACTGCCCATATACATAAAGCCTCCGACTACTAGCATAAAGAAGCCTGCAATACCTACAGTCCAGATTCCAAATTTATATATTGCTAGAATTAAAGATGGGAGATCTGTCAGATTATCTTTTGCTTTAAAAAAACCAGGGAATGATTCCAGAAGTGGATAGTCGAATTGTTTGGGGGTTGGGGTGGTGGCGGATGCATCAGTTACAACCTTAGCAGGAACAGACTTGAACCCTGTTGAATCATAATTGTACATGCCAGGATCAGAAATTTGACATTGACCGATACATGCATCTTCACTGCTGACAGCATAAGTTCCGATCACCAAATTCGTGTACACTTTGGCACCAGTGGTGCACACGCAAGTGTGCGGGGCGATATAAGGGGAACCACCTTTTGTTTTTGTGACAGGACTATAGTCGGAAAATGCCCCATAGGAAAACAAGGTCGCACCTTGATTGGTGCAATATTGATTGCAACTGTCTGCAGAATTGGTATATATTTTGTTTCCAATACTAATATGCGTCACTGAATTTTTTGAGCAAGTACAATTATCAACAGCTGGATTATCCGCCTGCGCGTCGTGAGAAAAAAACAATAGCGCAAAACCAACAACAAACATTGTCGCCCACAAATTTTTAGTTATAGTTGTTTTGTCCATTATAATTGGATGCGATATAATTTTTTGTCCACTTTGTTTACAAAAAACAAAGCGTCTTCAGTGGCTGAAATGATCATGCTGCTGGAATCATATTTTCCCTTGATATCAGCCGCTTCCACTGCGCGCTCTTTTTCTCCGGTGGTGATGTCCATTTTCCAAAAAGTGTCACTGGTGTTGAATTTTCCGTCTTGATAATCATTGGGCATGATCGCGCCAGTGGGAATTTCTCCCGGTAAAGCGTAATAAATCGTTTTGTCATCTTCCGACCAGACACATTTTGAAACGATGGTCGGAATGCCCAAATCCTGATATTTGCCATCCATATCGACAACTCCCAGCGTCATATTTTTTGCATCCTTGTTTGCCAATGAACTTACCAAAACTTTATCCCCCTTGGGTGACCATAAATAATCAGCGCCATATCGGCCACTCAGCAATGTTTTGACTTCACCGCCAGTCACTCCGACTGTTTGCAGATGTGTTTCCTCAAGTACGTTAGGGCTGTTCCAAAATGAAATCGTCGAGGTCAATGGAATCGGTGCGATGACCACATTTTTAGCAGCCAAGTCGGCAATCTTTTGCCAACCGCTGCCATCAGGATTGGCAATATTCAAAGTTCGTTCTTTTGAGGCACTGTTATAATATTTGTAGAAAATTTTTGTTCCCAAATTGTCCCAAACTGCTGTGTCCAAACCAGCTTTCAAGGCAATTCCTTTCTGCAATTGATAATCGTACATGTAAAAAGAATTTTGACCTGCCTTTTCGATGGTGGTCAAAACTTTGTTGTGATCAGGAGACCACAGGACATTTTTCAGTCCCGCCACTTTTGTTTCGGTGATTTGTTGTTTTTTCTGACCATCACTATCCATTTTCCAAACAAGACCTGTCACTGCGTCGTAATATTTTATTTCTTCAGTTTTCTTGTCAACAACAGGAGCAAGCACCGGACCATCGCTGATGGCTGCAATTTTTTCAATTTTTGCAGGCAGGATGATATTTTTTGAAGATGTCGAAGAAGTCTCGGCAACGCTTGGCTGCGAGCTTGGATTGTCTTTTTTGAACGCAAAATTATAGATGCCCAAAAAAATAAGCAGCACCATCAACAAAGTTGCTGAAACTATAAATACCTTTTTCATTTGTTATTTTATATTTTTATCTTACAAACCACATGCTTTTTTTGTATTTGCCCACGGAGACCAATTTGTGCCATTTTTTGATATTTTACACGCATAATCAATGTTTATTTGTGCAGTAGTTGCTGCAGATTTACAATTTGCATACATAGTTGGGTTAATTACACTACTGACATAATTTTTACCCTTAAAGGCTGACTGACAATCATATCCACCAAGACTGTGTTGTGTAAGATTTATTTGAAAAAGTCCCCAGGAGAATATATTACCATCTATTCCTTTATCTGTTTTGCTGGGACTATTTGCATTGCCACCACTTTCATAATTACAAACTCTTGATGCCGCTTCGGCATTTGCCCCAAAGCAAGTTTTTTGTAAATTAATAACAGAGCAGGGACCTGTCTGTAGTGTTGCACAATTACCTCCCCCTTCGCCAATCCCAGAAGTTTCAGTCACATCAACCGTCGTAAAACTAATATTAATCTTAGTCAGCTCAGGATTGATGACGTAGAGAATAAGATAAGCTCCTAGGGCTGCCACAATGCCTAGTAGGGCATCTGCGATGATTCCTCTGGCACTGCCGGCAGTAGAAGTGTTTCCAGCACTCCCCATATACATAAAGCCTCCGACTACTAACATGAAGAAGCCTGCTATACCTACAGTCCAGATTCCAAATTTATATATTGCTAGAATAAGAGATGGGAGATCTGTCAGATTATCTTTTGCTTTAAAAAAACCAGGGAATGATTCCAGAAGTGGATATTCGAATTGTTTGGGGGTTGGGGTGATGGCGTTATTATTTAAAGAAGGATAAACTGCTTGGGTATTTGGATCAGGTGTTCCACCTGGGCCACCATTGACTGCTCCTGTAGATTTAGCATTAAGCATTTTATTGCAGTTTCCTATATATCCATATTTTTTTTCTGCTAACAAACAGCAATTATCTACCGTAACAACTGTTCCATTTACCAAATCTCCTAATCCAAGTGAGGCCATGTATGATTCTTTTGTAGAAAAAGAACATGCTCCCTGATATGCCTTGCCTATTTGCCCTGCTGGTAATTTACTCGCCTCTTCTTCTGACACGCAAATTCCCGTTACTATATTACACAATTTTTTGTTTGGGTCAGCGGAACAATTATTTGGGCATGAAGCAGCAAACGCTTTTGTCCCAAAAAAGATATTAGCAAAAATTCCCACACAAATAATTGTCAGAAAAAATATTTTATTATTTTTTTGTTTTTTTATTTTCATTTTTGTACTAAAAATAGCGGCGTATTTAAAGTTTTCAATTCCTGTACACAAAAATTATAGCACACTTTTGCCATATAAAAAAACAAACACATTCGTGTGTGTGTTTGTTTTTTGTGTGGAGAAAAAATTGTTTTTGTTGCTATTTTTCCTCCTTGAAAAGAGTTTCCGGAATGAAGGCGAATAGTAGTCCAGTCATGAGCAAAATCAAAACTGATGTCAGGGAAATCTTGAACAAAAACATCAGTTGTTCAGGCAAATGTGTGATCAAACTGGCGCTCAAACTGCCATTTTTTTCCGCGCTGGCAACTGTTTCAGGAGAACTATCCACCACATTGAGTTGGATGTTTGCAGTGTCGTTTTGTTCAATGACATCCTCAGGTGAAATTCCCCAATTTTTCAAAAGAGCTTTGCGAATATTGTTTACCTGGTCCGTGCTTCCTGGAGAATAGAGTGCGACCAAACCGATATTATAGCTTTCGCCTGACATCTTTTCCACTGGAAATTGGATCTGGTTTTGGTTTTGATATTGTGGCATTATTTGTCCATCAATGGCCCAATCAAAACCAGCCTGCCCGGCCTTCCAAGCTGGATAAAAAGCAGCTCCCAAAGTAACTGTTTTTCCAGGATTTGTTTCCAAAACCTGGGTGCTATAATCCGGCGTTCTGTTATTATCAAGATCTTTGTAATATCCCAAAAGTTTTGGCCAAACGTTTGCGTCTTGGGCAATGATCTGCACTTGTGGCGGAACTATGACGAAGTGCCGGCTTATCTGGATGGCTTCTCCATTTTTATCTGAACCTTTGGCCACCACATCCACCGCCTCGCCATCATTTCCCAAAATCGGAAAGAACAGCACATTACCGCCAGCACACTGCGTGGAGGTCGAAGGAAGACAACTTATGGCATTGCCATTGACCGTCCAAGAAAAAGGAGTTGTGCCGCTCTTGGAATTTTTTGGAATCGTTATGCCCAATATTTCATTTTTGGTCACATAGCATCTTGATTTTCCAGCCTTGTCATCGCAAAAAGGAGTTATTCCATTGCTATTGTTGAGTGACAACATACCTGCATTGCTGGCAATGACCGGATATACAACCAATTCATTTTGTTGCCCCGTTACTCTGATTTGCACGGATCCTTCAGCATTTTGACTTCCATCAACCGCTCCGCCTTTTATTTTAACTTTGACCTTGATATAAAACGCTCCCCCTCCCTTATTGTATGCATCAATGGTTGCCTGATCCCAACCTTTGGTGACAAGCGATTCCGGCAAGTTCATATTGATGGCCAAGTCTTTTTTCCCTAACCCTAAAATGTCAGCATCAGTAAATGAATTTACATCGGCACTTTTCATATCATTGGTTATATCCAACCAGCTAGTCGTATCCACTGGAGCAATGGATCCATCCCTACTTTTTTGTACTGACCAAGTATAAAGCAATCCGCCTTGGTCTTGCGTGTTTGTTGAAGTTGAAGAAACAGTCACAGTGTCTCCTCTGCCGCTTGGATCATTGATAGGATTGGCCGGATCAACATTGAGCTGCACCGCCAACTTGGATTTACTATCTGCATCAGGATCCAATAAATTTTCCTCCAAGCAATCATTTAAATCAATATTAGTTGTAAAAATTCCAGAGCAATTTTGTTTATTTAAAGGATCACAATTTAAACCACCAGGACCTTCCAAATAAAAACTTCTGGTTTCATTTTTTATGCTTGATTTGCTTTCAATATTATCCAAAGCATCACAAACACCTTTCGAAAAAGCCCACATTCTTTTATATGAAGAATCTGCGTGTTCAGTTGGAAAAGCGCTGTCTCCTTCTACAACGACTCCAACCTGATCTCCAGGAGAAAACATCCAACTGAATTTGTCCACGCCAAGACCGACAACATTTTCTTCATCCTTTCCGCTGCCATTGGTTGATACTTTTGATGGATCAGCTCCCCAAAACTTCTTCTCTGCGAGTGTGAATTTTCCGTCGCCACTCACACTGCCCGGAACAGTTGGAAAAAGATGCTTGCACATATTTGCATCCTTGTTAAATGTACAGGTAGGCTCAATTTTTTTATTTCCCGCAATCAATACTATTCCACTAGCGTCTTTCGTACCATTCACCAGTTCGTCTTTGAGAGTACTGCATTTCTCATTGTCTTTTGATATCAAAGGACTTGCATTCGACAAAAAATCTGGCTTGGGACCAAGACCGCTGCCAGCGCTGTTGGTGTTCGGTTTTGCCAATGTTGCACACACACCATTGGAATCATTTTCAGCAGCAGTGGCGCTTGCCACATCGATTCCAAAAATTCTTCCAATTAAAACTGATGTAGACACGGTTGTGTCAAGAAAATCAGTTCCCGAATTTCCATCTTTAACATCATTTTTGACACATATTGACACATTCTTATCATCCTTGCAGCTAACAGTTGATCTAAAATCTTTCATATCTGCATCGTTTCTGACTACACAATCATAAATATTGCCCAATTTGTCGCCACTGGATTCTTCAGTCTTCATCGAACACGCGCCGAAGGCGTTAACGATTGATTTAGGAGCATTATAAACAGGACTTGGCGGAATTTCTCCATTTGCAATGGCGGCATTAATGGCAGCCTGATTGGTTGGAACAGGGTTATATTCGGGATTCAAAACATCACAATTGGCTGCAACATCAGCAACACAAGCACTGTGATATCCAGAAGGACAATTGTTATCAAAAAATTCCGTGGTTTTTCTTAATTCATAGACAAGTCCGGATTTGGGAGACTGCACATAACAATTAGGCGCATCCTTGTCATTTTCATCAGCACCGGAATTAATGCTCCATTCACCCAGGGGTGAAGGCATTGCTTTATATCCAGCTAAGCTTTCATTAACAGCTTTTGTATAGTCGGTATTACTGGAATCAAATGAACCGTCCACAATAATTTTTGCAGCAGCAATTTTCCAGTCATTAACAGTTATTCTGCCATTTGAATCAAAATCACATTTGCTTTTTATTTGTTCATCCGGAGAATTTGTAAGGTCGCAGCCAGATCTTTTCAAATACCAAGTAAAATATAATTTTTTAGGATCAGAGGCACCATTAAAGAAACTTGGAACAGCTGAGGCTGTTATTTTTGCTCCTTGTTGCATGCCCCCCTCAAAAGAAACATCAACTTTTGGCCCTTGTTCTTTATTTGATATTCCACCAGTTTGATTGCTTGCACCACTTATAGGATTATTACTTGAAGATGTATCACTAAAACTAGTAATTAATGAATCCGGTATCGTAAAAGCGCTGGCACCAAGTGGCAATAATTGCAAAAAAACAAGGCCTGCAATGCTTAATGAGGATAAGATTTTTTTTATTTTTAACATAAATATGATGAAAAATTACACTGCCA
>JAQTLF010000022.1:0-1491 GCA_028715015.1 Candidatus Moraniibacteriota bacterium
ATCCTTCATTTCTTTTTCTGGAATGGTTTTCTTTTTTCCATTATCTTTTTTCATAATATTGTTTTATTATTATTTTTTTAGTTTTAAATCTTAATGTCAAAATCTAAATGTCAAATAAAGTCCCAACCATCGAAAACCTTTTTTGATTTTTAAAATTTTAAGCTTTAGTCATTTATTTGAAATTTGTCATTTGGATTTTGGATTTATCTATTAATTCATTCAAAAATAATTCAAACAATTAATAGATACTATTATTACCATCGATGCTCCCAAAAGCTTCTTGACGTATTCGATCATGGATTTGTTTTTGGCATATTCCATTCTTTTCGGACCGATGAGGGCTAAAATTCCTTTTTCTCCAGAGTTCAACCTGAATGGTGACACGATCATCGAGCAATTTGAGCTTCCTTTGATGGGGTTTTCTTTGCCAATAAAAATCCTGGTCTCACCTTCCTTGATGCCTTTTGTCAGTTGATCGAATTTCTCATCGACATAGTCCAACATTTCAACCAGACGGCACATTTCATCCAATTCTTTGAATTCCGGCTCTTCCATCAATTCGCGCATTCCGAAATCTGAAAACTCATCATTGTCAATCAATCCGCTGATGGCAAAATTTCCACTGACATGAGAAAGCAATTTGGCAGTCGTTCTGGTCAGGCGTGTGTTTTGCGCTTTCAATTTCAAAAACTCGCGTTGCATTTTTTGCTGATCCTCTTTTGAAAGTTCTTTGTCCTTCATCATCTCTTCCACAAAATATCGATATCCTTTGTCTGTCGGAATCCTGCCGGCGCTGATGTGCGGTTGATAGAGATAACCTTCTTCTTCAAGCGCTGTCATATCATTTCTGATTGTCGCAGTGCTGACTTTGAATTTATATTTTCCAACCAAAACTTGGCTGCCAACTGGAATGGCTGTCTGCGTGTATTCTTCAATCACGGCTGCCAAAATTTTTTCTTGTCGATCGTTCATATGAAATAGTTATAAAGCTGTAAAGTTCATAAGGTTCATAAAGAAAGATACGGATATCAATGGCTTTATAAACTTGGAACTTTATGACTTTAAGAACTTATGGATTCATTATAATCCCTGGTTAGCACTCTTGTCAAGGGAGTGCTAACTATTGTCAAAATTTCCTTTTTGCATAGTAAAAAAGAGGCCTTCAGCAATGATGCTAAAAGCCTCTCGGAACGAGCGTGTCGTTCATTTATAGACCTTGGGCCTATATATTGTTACATATCCTGCGCGGTATTTTTTTATTTTTTACTGCTGACAGGCATATCCGCATTCATTCTTGCACTTGGCAAATTCACTTTCAACCAGATCCCTGGTATGAAATGCCGAGTGCTTGGGTTGGGTGTTGCTGCCGGCATGCAGGCAATTGACTCTGTTAATGAGAGTGCAGCTGGGTTTGACACTGGTATCTTGTTTTCCCTTTCCCTGAATGACCTTGCCCATAACTCCACCGGCAAGGACTACTGGCATTGCATA
>JAQTLF010000022.1:1591-17438 GCA_028715015.1 Candidatus Moraniibacteriota bacterium
ATAAAACCAGGAAGGAATGCCGTGATCAAGGGAAAAAACCCTTTGATAAATCTTTATTAACAATAATATTACTTTTTTCATTTATATGCAACTCTATACCAAAAAATGTTTTTTGTCAATAATCGCGAAATGGTTTATAATTATGCCATAAGCGTGTTCCAAAATCCGCATATCCATAATAAATTTGTAATTTCGTAGGTTTATGAAAACTGTTGCATTCAAAAACATAACTTGGATTGATTTCACAGATCCAGGAGCTGACGATGTTGTCTATTTGCAGGAAAATTTCGACATCCATCCTTTGGCAATCGAAGAATTCATGACGCCGACATATCGCCCGAAAGCGACCCAGTATGAAAGCTGCATCTTTCTGACAATCCACATTCCGCTTTTTGACACCAAAAAACGTACCACCTATCCTGGCGAATTGGACATTGTCATCACCAAAGACCATCTGATCACCGGCCACGTGAAAGGAATCTATCAGCTTGATGATTTTTTTGCCATGCTCGAAGGCAGCGAAGGAAAACGCCGCTTGCACATGAGCAAAACTCCTGCGCATCTTTTGCACAGCATTCTTGAAATGCTTTTGGAGTCATGCTTTCCGCGCATCGATCACATCCACAAAAAATTGGAAAACATTGAAGAACAAGTTTTCAGCGGCAAAGAAAAAGAAATGGTTTTTGAAATATCCGTCGTCAAACGTGACATTCTCAATTTCCGACGAACGTTGAAACCGCAGCGCCACATCATCGAATCTTTGGCTCAGATGAAATCTCCATTGATCGCAGCTGAACTTTCCCCATATTTTCAAGATCTTACCGGCACCAACATCCGCCTTTGGAACGCATTGGAGTCCAACAAAGAAACCATCGAGTCCATGGAGGAAACCAACAATTCCCTACTCTCCAACAAATTGGATCTGACCATGAAAGTGCTCACCATTTTTTCGGCCATATTCTTGCCAATGACACTATATTCCAACGTAATGTCCATGAGCACCAATATTCCACTCAGTCACAACGGCGAAGGTTTTTGGATACATGTTGGAGTGATGCTTGTGATTTCAATCTTCACCATCGTTCTTTTCTGGAAGAAAAAATGGCTATAAGATGGCAGAAAAACCAAAATCTCAAATCCCAATTTCAAATAAATGACAAAATTATATTAAATCCTGAAACAGAAATTAGGACTTATGATTTTAGATTTTATTTGACATTTGGATTTTGACATTGAGATTTCAATGCGTTATCATCAGATGAAATAATCTTTTCAAGAAATATATGCTAAGTCTCTATAACACATTCTCCAAATCGAAAGAAGAATTCAAGTCATTGAATCCTGGCAAAGTCGGGATGTATACTTGCGGACCGACAGTGTACGGCAAAGTGCATATCGGAAATTTCAGAGCCTATATGCTTTCCGACATCACCAGACGATATCTTGAATATGTCGGCTATGAAGTCCGTCTTATCAAAAACATCACCGATGTCGGACATCTCACCGATGACGATGTTGCCCAAGGAGATTCCGGCGAAGACAAGATGCTCAAAGCAGCGCTCAAAGAAAAAAAATCACCCGAAGAAATCGCCAGGTTTTATGAGGAATATTTCAAGCTTGCCGAAAAGGAACTCAACATCATTCCTGCTCATTTTTTTCCGCGCGCCACTGCCCATGTTCCGCAAATGATCAAAATCGTTGAAGGTCTGATTGAAAAAGGATTCGCCTATGAAAAAAATGGCAACGTTTTTTTTGACGTCACCAAATTCGAAGACTATGGAAAACTTTCCGGCAACACACTGGAAAACCTGAAAGTCGGAGCACGCCTGGAAGAGCATCCCGACAAGAAAAATCCTTGGGATTTCGCACTCTGGCTCAAGGCTCCGGAAAATCATCTGATGAAATGGCCATCGCCATGGTCAGTCGGCTATCCAGGTTGGCACATTGAATGCAGCGCCATGAGCACTGAATATTTGGGCAACACGCTCGACATCCACACTGGAGGAGAAGACAACATCTTCCCGCATCACGAAGCTGAAATTGCCCAAACGGAATGCTACACTGGCAAACAATATGCGCGTTTCTGGCTGCACAACAGACATCTGCTTATTGGTGGCAAAAAAATGAGCAAATCAAAAGGAAATTTGTTCACACTTGAGGACGTCTTAGAAAAAGGATTCTCCGCCATGGATTTGCGCCTGCTTTTTCTGTCTTCGCATTATCGCAGCCAAATGGAATTTTCATTTGAGGCGTTGGAGCAAGCTCACAAAAACATCCAAAAAATCAATGACTTTGTTTTGAACCTGGAAGCTGCGGCAGCGCGTGATTTGGTTTCGCCAAGCACGATCGACACGAAAAGTGTGCAAGAAAAATTTGAAGCCGCCATGGATGATGATCTGAACACCCCATTGGCATTGAGCGTTTTCTATGAATTCATCTCGCAGTGCAACAAACTTTTTGCAACCAATCATCTGGACAGCAAAAGCGCTCACGACATTTTGGCTTTATGGAAAAAAACAAATTCCGTTTTTGGACTTGTCCTTTCCGGACAAGCTGAAATTCCTGAGGAAATCAAAGAGCTGATGAAAAAACGCGAACAAGCACGCCACAACAAAGACTTCAGCACTTCCGATGAAATCAGGGCCTTGATTGAAAAACATGGTTTTATTATTGAAGACACCGCCAACGGCCCAATTGTAAAAATAGCTGATTAATCAATTTCCAAAACATTGCCCTTGCAGATCTTGGCATATTCCAACGAGCTTGGACGGATTTTTCTTTCTTGTGTTTTGAAGTCGACAGCAACAAGCCCGAAACGCGGCCAAAAACCTTTGTCCCATTCAAAATTATCCAAAAGTGACCAATAAAAATATCCGCGCACATCTGTGCCTTCATTTATTGACCGATGGATCCAGAGCAAGTGATCTTGGATAAAAGCTGTTCGTTTTTCATCGCTCGCATCCGCCAAACCGTTTTCAGTGACATATATCGGAAGATTGTATTTCTTGAGTCTTTTTAAGATATGATAGATCCCTTCCGGAAAAATTTCCCACCCAAGATCACTTTCGACTTTGTCGCTAAGATGCAATTTTCTTGGAAATTTAAATCTGTTATGGAAATAATATTGCACTGTCAGAAAATCATTGTATCCCTTGGTCAGATTCAGCATCCTGTTGTTGGCGATATATCTTCCAATTTTTATCATCAATTTGTCCAGCAAAGATTTTTTGTCATATGCCTCAAATGAATGCAAGATGTTGGCAAAACCGACCTGCGCATCATCATCAAATTCATGAATGATCTCATAAGCTGCAATGTGTGCTTTGGCGAAATTCGAATACAATTTCCAAGAAACGAAATAACTCTGCTTTTGCGGAGGCCAAACTCCTGACATGTAGGCACTGGCAATCACGGATGTCGGTTCATTGAGCGTGATCCAAAATCTGACATCTTTTCCAAGCTTTTTCACAACATGTCCGACATATTTTGAAAAATGTCCAGCAAATTCCTCGCATTCACAGCCTCCCTTTTCTTCAAGCCAAATCGGATTTGTCCAATGCCAAAGGGTCACGAAAGGTTCCAAGCCACGCTCGCGAAGCGCCACAATGACTTTGCGATAATGTTCAATTTCTTTTTCATCAAATTTTCCTTCTTCCGGTTCGATGCGCGACCATTCAATGGAAAATCGATGCGCGTTGTGTCCCAATTCTTTGGCAATGTCAAAATCAGCTTCAAAACGATTGTAATGATCGCAAGCCAAACCAGAAATATAATTTTTCGGTTCAAACATTTCAGGAAATTTTTCCTGTTGCCAAAATTTCCATTTTGTTTTTGCTTCTTGGGAAAGTCTTGTCGCATTCATCTGTTCCCATTGGCTCCAGTTGTTTCTTGTTCCGCCCTCAACCTGATGGGCGCTGGTCGCACTTCCCCACAAAAAACCTTTTGGAAATTGAAGTTTTTTAAGCATAAAAATACAAAGTCACCAAGGAAATTATGAAGACGCCAAATTCCACAATCGCAATCGGATGCCATTTGTAATAAATGTCATGGAACCATTCATCTCCCCAATGCTCGGCCACCACCTGGTTCAATGAACTTTTGTCAAAAGCGAAGACCAATTTTCGAAGTCCCTTCTTTTTGACTTTTGAATAATGATACAAAAAGACATAATTTTTGTCAGAAAAAGGATAGAGCCATTTTATTCCCCAGCCGATGGCGATGCTGTCATGCAAAAAATGTGAAAGCGCGCCAAGAAAAAACAGCGTTGCCCACACGCTTCCGCCAAGCAAAAATGCCGCCATCGTTCCAATCGGCAAAAAAAGCAGCGGATAGTGGATCATGTTACGATGCTGATAGTCTTCACGTGTGATTCCATTTTTGAAATAATACATCAAAAAATCAAAATCCGGCGACAAAGCAAAAAGAATTCCGCCAAAAACCAGCAGCTCCCCAAGATTCACATTGTAATATTGGCTGGTGAAAATGGCCAGCAAAATTCCCATTCCTATATCCAAAAACATAATTTCTACCGATATTTTTTAATAGTATTCCAAGTTTACGTCTGCTTACATCTTTGGCACAATTTTTTCGATTCCTCCTGGCATGTATTTGCGCAAGACTTCAGGAATGATCACGCTGCCGTCGGCTTGTTGGAAATTTTCCAAGATTGCAATGAATGGGCGCGGCGAAGGAAGCACGGTGTTGTTGAGCATGAAGACATGTTTTTTCTCGCCGTTGGCATCGACATATTTCACATTCAAGCGACGTGCTTGCCAATCCAAAAAGTTTGAAGCGGATCCTGTCTCACCGAAACCGTCGCGACTTGGCATCCAAGCTTCGATATCATAGGCTCTGAATTTTCCTGCGCTCATGTCACCGGAACAAATCTTGAGCACGCGATATGGCAAGCCGAGTTCCTCATGCACTTCTTTGGAAATTTCCAACATGGCATCATGCATTTTTATTGACTGCTCTTCATCGGCCGCCATCAGCACGACTTGCTCGACTTTCATGAATTCATGCACACGATAAAATCCCTTGGTGTCTTTTCCATATGATCCGATTTCACTGCGATAGCATTGTGAATATCCGACAATTTTTATCGGCAATTGCTCTTCTTTCAAAACTTCATCCGCATAATATGCCAACAATGATGGCTCCGCTGTTCCCACCAAAAATTTCTTGTCTTTGCTTGACTGACCTGAAGAATCTTTGTCTTTGCTGGCAACTTGATACACTTCGTCAATCTCGCTGTCATATTCCCTGCCCTTGAAATATCCCGTACCAAAAAGCGCGCTGCCTTTCACCAATGTTGGCGGAATCATGGGAGAATATCCCTTTTCAATCAATTTGTTCATGGCATATAGCATCAAAGCCATCATCAAAGATGCGCCTTCATTTTTCACATAATATCCGCGGAAGCCCGCCACCTTGGTGCCTTTTTCCAAATCCAGAATATCCAAATCTTTTCCCAATTCGACATGGTCCTTGATTTGAAAATCAAATTTTGGAATTTCGCCGCTTCTTTCAATTTCCACGTTGTCCGCATCAGATTTTCCAATCGGAGTGTCTTTTGAAATGACATTCGGGACCCTGACCATCAGAGTGTCGAATTCTTCTTTGATTTCTCTATATTGAGGTTCCTTGATTTCAAGCTTGGTCTTTATTTCCTTGCCTTTTTCAATGATTTCTTTGCGCTCAACGTCATTGGCAGCCGATTTGATCATATCATTCAAATCATTTTTAAGAGCCAGCAGTTGTTCCACTTCTTGCAACAGACTGACACGCTCCCTGTCCACAGCCAAAAGCCGTTCCAGATCCAAATCAACGCTTTTCTTCACGATAGCATCCGCAATTTCATCCTTATGTTCTTTGATAAATTTTATATCCAACATATTTTTTAAGTTATCTTTCTTATTTTTAATATCGAAACTTGCGCGTTTGTCTGGGCCAAACATCAGGTGAGGTCGGTCAGAAAATTACCTTTATTTCATCCAGACCCGTGCACGACGAACTTTGATGGTTGGTAGAGGGCAAATGCGTAAGTCTTGAATATATTAATTCTAGCCTTTTTTCGGGCTTTCCGCAATATATAGTTTCAAATATTAACTTTTGTTTTTTGCTTTGCCTGTTTTCTTTTGAGGCCATCCGCAGCGAGAGCGAGGACGAGCGAGCAATCATAAGCAAGCTTGTTGTTGTCGCTCGTTCGGAAATGAAATTAACATTTCATTTCGCTCACTCCGCTAAACAATAGTTCTTCGATTGCGAAGCGTGCCGAAAAAGGAAATAGGCAAAGCAAAAAAAATGATTAGAAATTTTGCCATTTTTCGGTTATACTGTATATGCAGTCAAACAAAAAAACAAAAAAAACATGCACCAGCAATTTAGTGAACATTTTTATAATCACATCGCCCCGCCTCCTGAACCAATCAAGGAGTCTGCTGTTTTGGCTGAACCTAAAAAAGAAAAAACTATCCAAGAAAATTCCAAATTTACAACCAGACCATTTGATGCACAACGTCATGTTTCAAAATTTACAGATATTCCATTTATCAAAAGCAACCACCAAGATTCAGAACATGCCGAAAAGAAAAATAAGCAAGAAACAAAAACCGGACGTGCTGAAATTATCCAGCCAATTGACAGTGAATTGCTGGCATATTATTTTATGGAACTTTTGCCAAAACAACAAGATGATCTTCTGGTTGAGCATGAAATCATAGTTCCGGATAAAATCAGAAATAATCTCAAAAAAATGTCTGATTTCATTGCTGAAAAAACAGCAAGCGATTCGGGATTCATACCTGAAGAAAAAATATTGGATTTGTTAAAAAATAATCATGCTGGACAATATCTTGCTTAGCTTCTGACCGTTCAAATCCAGCCACATAAACATTTTAAAAATCCTCACAAGGAGGATTTCAAAATGATTGACGGTCCGGCTGGATTCGAACCAGCGTGCCATGCTATCAAACAGAGAGAGATTGGTTGACGAAACTTTTTTACGGTATAACCAACCAAATCCTTTCCGCACCACCCTGATAGTCGCTCTGCCACTGAGCTACGAACCATACTAAATACTACATGCCGTTATAAACTTTCTTTCAAAATAAAAGTTTCCTTCAATGCTTCTCCCTCTCCTTTGATAAGGAGAGGGTTGGGGTGAGGATTAAGAAAGAATTCTTCCATGTTTCCTCCTCCCCTTAGATAAGGGGAGGATTGAGGTGGGGTTGAGCAAGGCCCTGCTCAACCCCTCTGTCCCGATTCCGTATCGGGACATCTCCCCTCATCTGAGGGGAGAATGGTATGGAAGAAATATCTAGGACATGTTCTTTTTTAACAAGGAAGATTTGAATATTTCCGGCTTGTATGCATCCAGCCTGACTATTCTGGTTCTTTCCAGGCCTGTTTCATTGAGTTTTCTGCGCAGTTCAGCCAATGATTGCTGCTGGTCATAGCCCAAACAGATCACGTCCGGTTTGAATTTGCGCACAACCTCATATCTGTCATCAATGCTTCCCAAGACAACTTCTTCCGCCAAGCCACTCTTCTTTATGGCGCTGACTCTTTCCTGCTCCGCATATCTAGGCCTGTGACCTTTTACTTTCAAGACTGTCACATCTCTGGCGACCACCACGCGCAAAAATTCCCCATGTTTCCTGGCTTGTTTTAGAAAATTCCGATGACCTTCATGAAAAATATCAAACGTTCCGAACAGCAAAACTTTTTTCATATTCATTTTGATTCATATTCAAACCATTTGCGAAAATCAGCCATGCGCTCATGTAGCAATTTCTTTTCATCTGCAAAAAATATTTTTTCTTCATAGTCGCGTTCCAACTTGGCAACTCCGGCATTGAAAATGCCGGCATAGTCTTCCTTGGCAACCATGGCTATTCCCAGATAGAAATTTGGCAAAAAATGAGCCATGGCATCAGCTGTGGCCACGATTTTTTCCTCCAAAGTTTGGGGCATGAATTTCTTGCAACGATGGGTCAAGACGATGTTTGACACTTTTTGGCAAAAATCCTCGTCAAACCCTCGTTCGGACAGGAATTTTTGTGTCAAAATAGCGCCAAGCTCATCATGGGGCTCGCTGCCATCAATAAGTGCGAAATCATGAAAAAGAGCACCCATCCAAGAAAGCTCCGCGTTGGCGCCATATTTTTTGGCCATTTCTTTGCTGAGGCTCACGACCGGCATGATGTGATGCTCCCAAAATCCTTTCAGAAGCTCCTTGCGATCCTTATTGACATTGCCTTCACAATAAAGAAGCCTCAATTCTTCTTCGATTTTTTGGATTTTTTGCGTATACATTTTTTGTCTTAAATTAAAAAATTCATAACAAATATTACGCCCATCAATCAAAATTATTTCTATCCAGCCCAATAGTTGTTAACCCACAAAATGATGTCCATGGCAAAAAACAGTGTCGACAAAAGAATCCATCCCAGCTGCAGCGTTTTATTTTTGATGCCGGCCAACAAGATGAAAAGCGGAAACATCACCAAACTGTAACGCCCAACACTCATCAATGTTCCCGAGGTGAAAGCTGCAATCAAAGTTGTTGACATGAAAATCGCATACAGCGGAGAAAGTTTTTTCCAAACAGCCACGACTGCGGAGATGATGAAAATTGCCAGAAAGATATCAATACACATGTTGGCAATTGAAGGATGCGAGAAAAGTGAGAAATGATCCCAGTTGATGGAAAACGATCTTCCCCAGGCACTTTGGATTTTGAAAAACAACATCGGATCGCCGAATTTCCACCAGTCATATCCCAAAAACAAAAAACTTCCGATCGGCGCAAAGAAAACCGGCAGCCAACTTTTCCAAGATTTCAATTTGAGCATGTTTCTCCAACCGTTCGCTTCCACAATTTTCCAAAGAATAGGCAGCGCCAAAAAAACACCGTTGCTGTGCGTGAGCGCTCCGACAAAAGCGATCGATCCTGCCAACAAAAAGTTTTTGCGAAACGCATAGAAAAAAGTCGTGATGGTGAAAAACAAAAAAATAGATTCGGTGTAGACAACATTGAAGAAAAAAGCTGTCGGAAAAACAAGCATCAACAGAATTGGAAGCTCAGGATCAATCTCTGGATGGAACTGTCTCACAAACCTGTAGAAATATATGCATGACAAAACAAGAAATGTCATGCTCAAAATCCAGCCCGCCAAAACGAAATTTCCCAGCAAAATCGTGCCCAGAATTTTGATTAATGCAGGATATATCGGGAAAAAGACAACATTGGCCAATGTGTTGTCATTGTTGAGATGATAGCCGTTTTTCACAATGTCCAAATACCAAAACGTGTCCCAACGATTGTGCATGTCAACCAGATTTGAATTTTTCGCCACCGGAAAACTTTCCGGCGTGATCCAGGTATACGCCGTATCCGGTGTCAGATTGAAACGGTTCATCGCCACAAATCCAAAAACATTGACGACAAACAGCCAAGCCAAAACAATCAAAACTATCCTCTTCATACTATTTTATTTATGGACTTTATGGACTTTATGAACTTAATCTTTATCCTTCATTGATGGAAACACCACGCATTCGCGGACTGATTTGTTCATAATGAAAGAAAAGAATCTTTCGGAAAGACCGAAACCGAAGGCTGGCGGCATGCCATATTCAAGAGCTTCCACAAAATCATCGTCGATCATTTGCGCCTCACTGTCCCCTGCTTCGCGAAGTTTCATCTGGTCTTCAAAACGGGCTTTCTGATCAACAGGATCATTGAGCTCGGCAAAGGCGTTGCAAAGCTCGGCAGTGCCAGCCACAACCTGGAATCGCAAAACTTTGTTCGGATTGTTCGGATCCTTTTTGGCCAAAGGAGAAATGTCGAGCGGATGACCGACCAAGAAACATGGCTGGATCATTTTTTGGCGCACTGTTTTTTTGTACACCGTGTCAATCATTCTGCCTTTGCCATAAGTTTTTTCATATTTAATTCCAAGTTCATCCGCCTTCGCGCGAAGCGCTTCGACGGACACGTCCGCCAAGTCTAATCCAGTCTCAGATTTGAATGCATCGAAAAAATCAACCACTGGAAATTCGATGTCCCAATTTATCACGTTGCCTTCATATTCATGTTCATATTTTCCCAAAACATTGAAGACGATTTCTTTGTACAAATTTTGTGAAAATTCCATTCCCTTTTGCAAGTCCCAATAGGATGCATAAAATTCCATGGAATCATATTCCTGCAGATGATGGCGATCAATTCCTTCGTTGCGGAAAACGCGTCCGATTTCGAAAACTTTTTCATATCCTCCGACCAATAATCTTTTCAAAGCCAGCTCCAACGAGATGCGCATGAAAAAATCCTGGTCGAGAGCGTTGTGATGAGTGATGAAAGGCTCGGCGTCCGCACCTCCTGGAGTGTGCTCAAACACTGGGTTTTGCACTTCCAAGAATCCGTCTTTGGCCAAAAAATTCCGAATTGTCTGCCAAAAAACATTTTTCTTGCGGAAAAGATCGCGAGTGTCGGCGTTGGTCATTAAATCAAGATAGCGACGGCGCAGCAGTTCTTCTTCATCTTTGATTCCGAAATGTTCGGTTGGAATCGGACGGATGTTTTTGGAAAGCATTTTCCAATCAAGAACCTTGAGTGATTTTTCTTCAGTCTTGGTCAAAAACAATTCTCCCGTCACCTGCACAAAATCTCCCAGCTCAACATTTTTGGTGAAAAGCTTGAACAAATTTTCATCCATGTTTCCCTTGTTGAGAAACAACTGCATTTTTCCTGATTCATCTTCAATGTTGGCGAAAGCTGATCCTCCCATTGGTCGCATTGAGCGCACGCGCCCAACCAAAGTTATTTTTTTGTCTCCAATCTCTGCAAATTTTTCCAAAGCTTCGGAATTTGAAAAATCACGCTCAGATTTTTCCGGATATGGATCCATGCCATATTCGCGAATTCTGGCCAACTTTTCCAATTTTGTTTGCTGTATATCCTCTCTTATCATGATAATTATAAAAATTTTGAATTTTAAATTTTAAATTTTAAATGTCAGCCAAAGGCTGATCCGCCTATGGCGGAAATTTATCCAAATGTTTCAATGTTTCAAACATTTAGTCATTCAGATTTAATTTAAAATTTCGAAATTAAAAATTCGAAATTTACAGTTACAAATAAAATCCCGAGACATCAACTTCGGGAACATATAATAAAATTCTTACACTATTCTAACGTAATAATGCCTTTTTGGCAATTTTCACCGCACCTTGGCGCAAGATGGTTATTTCACCATTTTTGTCCATTTCAATCAAGGTTGAAGGTTTTGACTTCAGCTTGCCGCAATCGACATAGAAATCAACATTGTCAGAAAAATATTCTCTGGCTTCCGAATAGGTCGTTGCCGGCTTTTTTCCTGACATATTGGCGCTGGGAGCAACCAAAGGACCGACTTTTTTCAAAAGTTTTTGCAACTCCGCGTCAGCAGGAATTCGAAAAGCCAAAGTGTTCTTTCCGCGATGCAGATGTTTGAATTTTTTGCTTTGGCATTCCAAAACCACGCTTATTTTTCCCGGCCAAAAAACATTCAACATTTTTTTCTGCAATGGACTCGGAACAATTCCAAATTTTTTCAAATCAACCAAGGAAGCGATCAAAATGATCATCGGTTTGTCTGACTCTCTTTGGCGCAGTTCAAAAATCCTCCCAACAGTTTTTTTGTTGAGCGCACTGCCGACCACACCATACAAGGTGTCTGTCGGCAAAACTCCGATTCCGCCAGCAAGCAAAATCGGAGAAATTGTTTTTCTGATTTCCAACAAAGTTTGGTTTTTCATTTTATAATTTTGCTGAGCGAACTCTTGAGCCTGCGGCAAATTTTGTTTGATATGGTTGTTGTTCCTGATTTCCTGGCTGCTGCTGAGGTTTTTCAATCTGCTCCAATTTTTCACCACCCCATCTACTGAAAACAAAAATATATAAGATGTCCAAAATTCCCAAAGTGTTCAAAATGACAATCGTCAGAAACCAACCGATGTGCCCGCGACGAGCTGCGCGCCAAAGAGCTGCCGCCTTCCAGGGCAGCGTCCACAAAACAATGACAACAATAATCCAAGGATGTTCGACAAATATTTTTTCCATAAAATTTTACAAGTATTTTAAAACTTAAGGCTCTACTATAAATATAGCACAAAAAACAATCAAAAAACATATTGCGGATTTTTTTCACTTGATGTATAATTTTGATGTAAAACAAAAATCAAAAATACGGGTGCCACCTGAGACCAGAGTTTAAATGAACTCATAATCTTGAGTGATTCTCCTTAAAAAACAAAATGACACACAACCCACAGACAAGCGATGAGATGAGCGAACATGAAAAGGCTCACAAAATTGAGATGCTTCGCCAAATGATGTTGCAGGCGGAAAAAACCATGCAAAGTGCCAAGGCGATGCTTCTGCAACTTGAGGGCAAGAAAAAAACCGGACGCAAAAGAAAGATTGACGAAGATGCCGAAGGCAATGTCGTGGAAGGAACATTCGACGGACAAATCATGATCGCAACTGATGGAAAACAATACCCAGTTCCTGCCAACTATGCTTCAAAATCAAAACTCGTTGAAGGAGACATGCTGAAATTGACAATAACTCCTGACGGGTCTTTCATATACAAACAAATCGGACCGGCTGACCGCAAAAGTGTGATCGGAATTGTCAGCCAAGACGAAAAAGGAAATTATTTCATCTTCTCAGAGGGCAAACCATATAAGGTTTTGCTAGCTTCGGTGACATATTTCAAAGCCGAACCAGGTGACGAAGTTGTCATCATGATCCCGCGCGAAATTGAAGCGACTTGGGCAGCCATTGAAAATGTTTTGCAAAAAGGCCACGACGTCGCCATGTCCATGTCCAGACATATGCCGGAACCAGAACCGACACCATCGATCAAAAAAAACTTTCCCGCTGATGGAGAACTCAATCTTTGGAAAGAGGATCTGAAGCCAAACACTTTCGAAGAAAAAACCCCTTTGGCCAAAGATGATTTCATCGACGAATGGACAAGCGACATCGACGAATTGGAAAAAGAAATCAAAGCGCAACAAATCTAAAACCCTACAAACATACTAATTTGCTACAAATCTACAAATGATATCTGCCTTATTTGTATTTATTGCAAATTTAAAAATATTTGTATATTTGTAGCTGATTTGTAGATTTGTGGGCCAATGACATTACAAAAAACTGTCACCATTCTCAATAAAAAATCTAATTTAAGAAATTAAGACATAAAATTAAAATATGGAAAATACGACTGGAATAAAAATAACCCAAAAAGATTATAGGTTCGCAGTGGCTGCAGGATTGTTGATCGGACTTTTGCTTTTGCCTGTTCTCAAAACAGCCAGTCCCGCAATCTATGCCAAATTTGCAATCGTGATTGTTCCCCTTTTTCTACTGGCCACACCTTTAGGACTGCGCATCGCTTTCTACATCGGCCAGAAAATTGCCATCATATATCAAATCGCCAAATTTGGAGTCATCGGCGTGGCAAATGTGCTTGTTGATTTGGGAGTTTTGTCATTGATCACCATGCTGTTCAGCTCATATCTCAAAATAAAATCGACCGACGCCTTGATCGGCGCTGTCACTTTCTATTCCTTGTTCAAATCAGTTTCATTCATCATCGCCAACATCAACAGCTATTTTTGGAACAAACATTGGACATTCGACCAAGGTTCCAAAAAACAAACCAAATCCGAATTCGTGCAATTTTTCGCAGTCAGCATCATCGGATTTCTCATCAATGTTTTTGTGGCCTCAGTCGTTTTCAAAATGATTCTTGGGTCAATGACAACTCTCAATGCCGGACAGCTCGGACTTCTCGGAGCCGCAGCCGGATCAATCGCCGGCCTTGCCTGGAATTTCATCGGCTACAAACTTTGGGTGTTCAAGAAATAACCACTCATGGAGCATGGAACATGAAACATATAGCAACATAAACTTCTCTTTTGGGGAAGTTTTGTTTTTTCATTTACAGTGTTACAATTGCATAAGTTGAACTTTATATTTATTTATTCACATGCTTCATGATCCATGATCCATGTTTTATGATTTTCTATGTCACTATCACTTTATCGAAAATACCGGCCACTTACCTTTTCTGATGTCATCGGACAAGGGCACATCGTGCAGACACTTTCCAATGCGATTTTGCACGGCCGCATCGGCCACGCCTATCTTTTCACCGGTCCTCGAGGCACAGGAAAGACAACCATGGCCAGAATTTTTGCCAGAGCTGTAAATTGCAGCAACCCCAAATGGGCTAACCCATGTTTGGAATGCCAGTCATGCAAAAACATTACCGAAGGAAGATCATTGGACATCTTTGAAATTGATGCCGCCTCCAACACCGGCGTGGACAACATCCGCGAACTCAGGGAGAATGTAAAATTTCCGCCATCGCTTTCAAAATTCAAAGTCTACATCATCGATGAAGTGCACATGCTCTCCACCGGAGCTTTCAACGCCCTGCTCAAAACGCTTGAGGAACCGCCTGCTCATGTCATTTTCATCCTGGCCACCACTGAAATCCACAAAGTTCCCGAAACCATCATCTCGAGATGCCAACGCTACGATTTCACCCGCCTTTCGCTTGAACACATCATCGAAAAACTTTCCACCATTGCCAAAAATGAAAATGTTTCCATTGAAAAAAATGCATTGGAAATGATCGCCATCGCCGCCGAAGGCGGCATGCGCGACGCCGAATCATTGCTCTCGCAAGTCATGTCATTGGAAGACAAAAAAATAACTGCCAAAGAAGTTGAAGAAATTTTGGGCACCACCCAGCGCCAATCGTTGGAAGCCATGGTTGCATATCTGCTCAACGATGATTCTGCCAGCGCCATCACTTTGGTGAATGAGCTTTCGCGTGACGGATATGACCTGGATGTTTTCAACAAATCTTTTTTGAACTATATGAGACAAGTCATGCTGGTCTGTGTCGATCCAAAACTGGCCAAAATATTTTCCTACGAATTGACCAAAGACCAAGCTGCAGCTCTTGTCGAGCAGGCCAAGTCGCACCAAGCCGGCGAACTTCTTTCCATCATCCAAAATTTCAGTGAAATCCAAGGGAAAATAAAATCATCCTTCATTCCCCAACTTCCCTTGGAAATGGCCATCATCAAATCAGGAAAAAATGCCCAAAACACACCTGTAGCGCCAAAAAACACAGTCCCTGCCCCAGCGGCTCCTGCTGCGCCAAGGCCAAACGCACCTTTGCAAACTCAGCCTGCACCAGCGCCATTGGCACCCCAGAGCCCCAAAACAGCCTCTGTTTCAATCGAAGAGCCCAAAAGCGCTCCAATGGCACCCCAAACAGAAACTCCTGCACCAATCCAAGCAATTTCCCCTGCAACAGAGCCACAACTGATCAAAAATGAAGCCCAAATTGCAGATTCCGATTTCACTCTCAATGACGTCAAAAAACATTGGGGTCAATTTATTGTTGAAACAAAAACCAAAAACCACAGCCTTTCGGCCGTGTTGCAGAGTTGTCAGCCAGTGAATGTCACAGCCGGAATCATCACCATTGCAGCCAAATTCACTTTTCACAAAGACAAATTGAACGAATATGGAAACAAATTGACATTGGAGGAAACTTTTGCTAAAATTTTAGGGTTGCGATTGCTGATAAAAGTGATCACAGCTGAAGAAGCAGGCATCACGATTGCCTCAAGCCTCACCCAACACAACAACCCAGGCAGCTCCGAGCCAACAACCCACGAAACCAGTTCCCTGCTCTCGGATGCGATGAATTTGATGGGTGGCACGATAGTTGAATAAAAAAACAAATCACAAGAAACAATAACCAAAAAA
>JAQTLF010000023.1:0-4988 GCA_028715015.1 Candidatus Moraniibacteriota bacterium
CTTCATAATGAAGATGAGATAAACAGGCTTGATGTGCGGATCGGTGACACTGTGGTCATCCACAAGGCCGGAGACGTCATTCCAGAGGTGGTTTCGGTGATCAAAAACCTCAGGACCGGCAAGGAAAAAAAGTTCCACATGCCTGAATTTTGTCCGATCTGTGGAGGAAAGGTGGAAAGGAAGATCGTGGGCCTTGCCCCTCACCTGTCACGAGTACGTGACATCCTCTCCCAGGGGGAGAAGAAAAAAAAGAAAGAAACTTCGGCGGCGCATTATTGCACCAATCCGAAATGTTTTGCAGTTGAGATGGGACAACTTATCCATTTTGTTTCACGCAAAGGTTTTGACATTGTGGGCTTTGGCGAAAAAATTGTGGAGCAACTTATGAACGAGGGAGTCATTTCCAATGCGGCTGATATTTTCAATCTGAAAATCGGAGATTTGGAACCCCTGGAAAGATTTGCTGAAAGGTCATCGGAAAAGCTTATTGAGTCGATTGAAAAAAGCAAGAAAATAACTTTGGAAAAATTTCTGTATGCGTTGGGGATTAGGTTTGTGGGAGAGGAGACGGCTCTATTGATTGCAAACAATTTGTCATCAGTCATCAGTCATCAGTCAATAAATAATCCTGGTGATGTTGCGAGAAATTTTGCAGATATTGAATATGAACAATGGCTTGAAATAAAGGGTATTGGGGAGAAGTCGGCGGAGAGTTTGGTGCAGTGGTTTGGAGATGGAAAAAACGTGGAACTTTTGCAGCGCATGCATGAGTTTGGAGTGGAAGTTGTTTCTGTTGACTCCGGATCATTGATGACTGGTGACCGATTGCATGGTCTCACCTTTGTTTTGACTGGGGAATTGGCTGGCTTTACAAGGGACGAGGCAAAAGATATGATAAGGAAAGAGGGTGGCAGTGTTTCATCTTCTGTCAGCAAAAAAACCGACTATGTCCTGGCTGGAGAAAACGCCGGATCAAAGCTTGAAAAAGCGTTGCAGTTGGGAGTTAAGGTTTTGAATGAAGAGGAATTTTTGAAATTAATTCAACAGTAATTTTAAGTTTGAAATTTTAAGTTTGAAATGAATTTTAAATGATTAAATGTTTTAATTTTAAATTTAGACATTTAGATTTGATTTAAAATTTCAAATTTAGAATTTTAAATTATTTGTAAGTATGTTATCCAGAGAAGAAATTTTGCATATTGCAACCTTGGCTCGCATCGGAGTGAGCGAGGAAGACGTGGAAAAATACCAGCATGATCTGTCTGAGATTTTGGACTATTTCAAGAAATTGGATGAGCTTGATGTTGCGGAAGTTGAACCGATCGGCCACATCACCGGCATGCAGAACAGATTCCGCAGCGACGCCTATGAGGATTTCGGTTCGATCGGCAAAGAGCAGATTTTGAAAAACGCCCCAGAGGTGAAGGAGGGATATATAAAGGTCAAGAGCGTACTTTAGAAAATCTTAAAATTAAAGGCTAAAAACTAAAGTCTGATTGCTAAATCAAATCTAAAGTAAAAAGTATAAACTACAAGTTTTGAAATAGAATTGTTTGATAATTAATGTTTCTTGAATTTTTAATTTAAAGTTTTTAATTTAAAATCAGTTTTAAATGACTAAGTTTTAAAATTTTTTCATTTAAAATTTTGATTTGATTTAAAATTTAAAATTTAAAATTTAAAATTATTCCGGATGATTCGAGAACTACACAATAAACTTATCAATCGTGAAATAACTGCGACTCAATTGGCGCGGGATTATTTCGACGCCATTGAAAAAAAGGACAGTGAAATCGGGGCGTATTTGACGCTGACAAAAAAACTGGCCATGGAGCAGGCTGAATTTGTGGATGAAAAAATTGCCAAAGGGCAGGAAATCGGATTGCTTGAGGGAATTCCTTGCGCCATCAAGGACAACATATGCATCGATGGTGTGCGCACCACTGCCGCTTCGGAAATTTTGGACAACTATATCGCACCTTATGATGCGACTGTCATTCGGAAATTGAAAGAGCAGGGAGTTGTGTTTTTGGGAAAAACAAACATGGACCAATTCGCCATGGGATCATCGACTGAAAGTAGTGCTTACAAAAAAACCAAAAATCCTGTTGACATTGAGCGCGTTCCTGGCGGTTCGTCTGGCGGAAGCGCAGCAGCAGTGGCAGGAGAAATGGCTGTTTGGTCTTTGGGAACCGATACTGGAGGATCGATCCGCCAGCCAGCTTCGTTTTGCGGAACCGTGGGACTCAAACCGACTTATGGTAGAGTTTCACGCTCGGGAGCAATCGCCATGGCTTCAAGTTTGGATCAGATCGGACCTATTGCCAACACGGTTGAAGATGCGGCCATTGTTTTGAGCGCCATTGCCGGAGAGGATCCGTTGGATGCGACCAGCGCCAAGAGCAGCGACAAAAAATATGAAGATTATCTGACCGGCGATGTTGCGGGCAAGGTCATCGGTGTGCCCAAGGAATATGTGGAAAGTCTGGAAGGGGAGATCAAAAATGTTTTTGAAAAATCTTTGGAAAAGTTCAAAGCGCTCGGAGCAACGATTGAAACGATCAGTCTTCCGCACAGTGAATATGCCTTGGCAATCTATTATATTCTCATGACCAGTGAAGTGAGTTCCAACTTGGCCAAATTCGATGGCATAAAATTCGGCATGCGGTTTGAAGACGATGTCGATTCGAAGACACAAGAAAACGGATTGCCGAAAAAACTTTTGGAAACATATTTGGACACCCGCAAGATCGGATTCGGTGATGAAGTGAAAAGAAGAATCATGTTGGGAACATATGCGCTGAGCGCCGGATATTATGATGCGTATTATTTGAAAGCGCAAAAAGTCCGCGCGCTTATCCGCCAAGATTTTGAAAAGGCATTTGAAAAAGTTGATTTTATTTTTTCACCGACAACTCCTGAGGTCGCTTTCAAATTCGGAGAAAAAACCCAAGACCCTTTGAAGATGTATCTGTCTGACATCTATACGATCACTGCCAATTTGGCTGGGGTTCCTGCAATCTCATTCCCGATCGGAGCAGTTGAAACTGACGGCAAAAACCTGTCAGTCGGCGGACAATTGATGGGCAAGTGGTTTGATGAGGAAGGGATTTTGAATATGGCACATACGTTTGAAATAAATTAAAAAGATTGCATAGCTTATGGATTACGATATTCAAAACATGGCGGATGTTGCCTATGAAATATTGAGGAATTTTTATCACTCTCCTTTCATGTTGGGGGTGAAGATTTTTCTGGGTCTGTATGTGGCAGTGCTTTTTGTGGACATCGTTTTGTTGCTGGTGCTGCGCGATGTGGGTTGGCATTTGAGAGTGGGACTAAAAGGAATGGACGTGCCCTTGGTTTCCAAGAGCAAGATGCAGAAACGTTGGGACAAAGTCAAAAGCCGTCTTCAAAGCGACAGTCCTTCGCAATACAAAGTTGCCATCATTGAAGCTGATGCGATTGCGGAAGAAATTCTGACAGGCATCGGATATAAGGGCGCGAATATGGGTGAAAAACTTGAGCAGATCGAGCCTGCACATTTGGATGATCACACAGAGGCCTTGAAGGGTGCCCATGAAATCAGAAACCGCATCGTGCATGAAGCCGATTTTGCCGTTGATGCTCGCATGGCCGAGGCTGTGGTTGGAGTGTATGAAAATTTCTTGAAATATTTGGACTTTTTGGATTGAACTTAGGATAAAACAATACAAAACTTTTGCATTTGCCCTCGACCAAACATCAAAGTTCATCGTGCATTGGACAAGATGAAGCAAAAATAATCTTTTGGCCGACCTCACCTGATGTTTGGCTCGGACAAACGCAAAGTTTTGTCAACAACGCAAATGCCCATGAGCTTTCATTTTTCGTACAATTTTGTGTTCTGATTGACAAACCAAAAAAAATCTTTATAATGGGTAATGTTGTTGAATATAGCGGGATGGAGCAGTCTGGCAGCTCGCGTGGCTCATAACCACGAGGTCGTAGGTTCAAATCCTACTCCCGCAACAAGCTTGATATATATTTGAACCCCCTGTATAATGTTGGTATAATCTATACGGGAGGTTTTATGGCTAAATCACAAAAAAGAATTGAAGCGAGAAAACTTAGGCAAGATGGTTTGAGTTTGAATGAAATTGTAAAAAAATTGCAAGTTTCCAAGAGTTCAGTCAGTTTGTGGTGTGGCGATATTAAGCTAACAGAAAAGCAAAAAACAAGATTGGATGAGAAAATAATCAAAGGCAGTTATACTGGAAGATTGATTGGGGCAAAAATGCAAAAAGATAGAAAGGAAAGAAAGATTGAAGAGTGTTTGGTTGAGGCAAAAAGGGAAATCAATTCCTTGAAAAAAAGAGATCTGATGATTGCAGGCGTATCACTTTATTGGGGCGAGGGTTCCAAAACTAATTCCGATGTGAGATTTTGCAATTCCAATGCTGTTCTTATAAGATTTGCAATGAGATGGTTAAGAGAATCATTCAATGTTGAAGAATATAGGTTCATGATGTATTTGAGTGTAAATGAAATTCATAAAGATAGGCTGAATGACATCATCAAATATTGGTCAGAAATAACAAATGTGCCAGTCAACCAGTTCAGAAAACCGACATTGTTGAAAATAAGAAACAAGAAAATTTATACGGATTTTTCAAATCATTACGGGACACTTACAATAAGAATTTCAAAAAGTAAATATTTGTTGTATAAGATTCTTGGATTGATTGAGGCTCTAGGTGAGGCAGGGTAGCTCAGTTGGTTAGAGCGTGGGACTCATAAGCCCAAGGTCGTGAGTTCAACTCTCACCCCTGCTACAGGCAGCAAATTTTCAATTTTCAATTCACAATTTTCAAACATTCTAAAATTAAGTCATTGAAAATTGTTTAGAAATTAAAAATTAGAAATTAGAAATTTTTTTAAAATGGGATCGTAGCTCAGCTGGTTAGAGCGATTGCCTGTCACGCAATAGGTCGAGGGTTCGAGTCCCT
>JAQTLF010000023.1:5088-16913 GCA_028715015.1 Candidatus Moraniibacteriota bacterium
AAATTAAGTCATTGAAAATTGTTTAGAAATTAAAAATTAGAAATTAGAAATTTTTTTAAAATGGGATCGTAGCTCAGCTGGTTAGAGCGATTGCCTGTCACGCAATAGGTCGAGGGTTCGAGTCCCTTCGGTCCCGCATAAATAATAAAACAACATCTACCAGGATGTTGTTTTATTATTAGGGGCTGATGGGACTCGAACCGGCAGAAGCTAAGCAAGTTGACTTTCAGCAGAAAGGCAACGCAGCGTGCGTCGATGAATGCGACAGTAGAAGCATTCAGCGCTGCCGTGGACAAGGAGATTGTGAGTGTCGACGAACAAGCGACGCGGAAGTCCCTTCGGTCCCGCCAAAAAAATCATATCCAAAAGGATATGATTTTTTGTTTTTTGTGGCCTTGTATAAAGCAAAAAAGTGGGCAAAAAGCCTTGCGTGGCGAGGCGCAATCATGTATACTGAAAAAGCAATGAAATAAGGAAAAACAAAAAAACATGAAATTGAAATCATATCTTTGGGGAATCAGAATCAGCGCCGCAGCCACTTTGGCAGCCTGGATTTTGATCGTCAAACAAGTCGACCCGGAAAAAGCCGGAGCGATCGGACAGATTCTTTTTTATGGCAGCACCTTTCTTTTGCTTTCCGGATTGTTCATTTTGTTTTTCAGCTGGCTGCGTCGCCATGTGGGAGGGAATGAAGAAACTGCTTTGATCTACATCGGAGTCAGTTTCAGACAAGGAATTCTGATGTCGGTGCTGGCGATTTTCCTGCTGTTTTTGCAACAGAATCGCGTGTTGACCTGGTGGGATGGGGCGCTCAGTGTGGCAGGAATTTTTCTCGTGGAATTGTATTTTTTGACAAGAAAATAATTAGCAAAATATTTATAATAAATAATTTGAAGTTTAAAATTTTAAATTTAAAATCAAATCCTAATTGAAAAATGATTAAATTTTAAAAAATAGAATAAGTTTTAGAATTTTAGAATTATAAAACTTAAAATTGATTTAAAACTTTAAACTTCAAATTAAAAATTTCTGACTAAATTTATGGCAAAAGACAAATTGGAAAAATCAGAGTATGGCGCAAAATCGATCCAGGTCTTGGAAGGTCTTGATCCGGTGCGTAAGCGTCCGGGAATGTATATCGGTGGAACTTCGACTGAAGGTCTGCACCATCTGATTTGGGAAGTGGTGAACAACTCTATCGATGAAGCGATGGCAGGAAACGGAAATGATATTTTGGTGCAGCTTTTGCCAAACAATATCATTTCAGTGCGTGACTTTGGTCGCGGAATTCCGGTGGAAATCCATCCGCAAACAAAAAAATCAACATTGGAAACAGTGCTGACAGTGCTGCATGCCGGAGGAAAATTCGGAGGTGATGGCTATAAGATTTCCGGAGGTCTGCATGGCGTGGGTGTGTCTGTGGTCAATGCGCTTTCTGCTTGGACCAGGGTTGAGACTTGTCGAGAAGGAAAAGTTTGGGCGCAAGAATACAAAAAAGGAATTCCGCAGGGCGATGTGAAATCAATTGGAAAAACAGACCACACCGGAACAACTGTGATTTTTCAAGCTGACCCGGAAATTTTTCCAGAGATCAAATATTCTTGGACAAAAATTTTGGACTATGTCCGCCAACAAGCCTATCTTACCAAAGGTGTGAAGATCGTGGTTGAAGACCGACGTGAAGCCACAGCTCCAGAATTGGAATACAAAATTCGCAAACACGGATTTTATTTCGATGGCGGAATCATTTCCTTTGTGAAATTTTTGAATCGCGGCAAGCAGATCAAAAATGAAATGCCTGTCTATATTGAAAAAACAGTTGATGATGTGGCTGTTGAAATCTCATTGCAATATACCGACGGATACAAAGAACATTTGTATTCTTTTGCCAACAACATTTTCACACCGGAAGGCGGAATGCATGTGACCGGTTTCAAGATGGCGCTTACTCGCGTGCTGAATGACTATGCCAAGAAAAACAATCTGATCAAAGAAAAAGATGGCGGCATGACCAGTGAAGATTTGAAAGAAGGTCTGACGGCGGTGGTGAGTGTCAAACTCCGCAACCCGCAATTCGAAGGTCAGACAAAATCAAAATTGGGCAACGCGGAAGTCCGCGGAATCGTTTCGAGCATCACTTCCGAAGGAATCCAGGAATTTTTGGAGAAGCACCCTGGCAACGCCAAGGCCATGATTGATAAGTGTCTTTTGACTGTGAGGGCCAGAATTGCGGCCAGAGCCGCCAAAGATGCGGTGCTGCGAAAAGGGGCTTTGGAGGGTATGACGCTGCCTGGGAAGCTTGCAGACTGCACCACGCGCAACGCCGAGCTTTCTGAGCTCTACATCGTGGAGGGAGATTCTGCCGGTGGCTCAGCCAAACAGGGCAGAAACCGCATGTTTCAGGCAATTTTGCCACTTCGCGGAAAATTGGTGAATGTGGAGAAGACCAGCTTGGACAAAGTGGTCAAATCTGACACTCTCAAACCGATCATCATCGCGCTTGGAACAGGAATCGGAGAAACATTCGATGTCAGCCGTCTGCGCTATGGCAAGATCATCATCATGGCCGATGCCGACGTTGATGGTTCGCACATCCGTGTGCTGCTTTTGACATTTTTCTATCGCTATTTTGAGGACTTGATCAAAAATGGTCACATCTATATCGCGCAGCCACCGCTGTATCGAATCCAAAAAGGAAAAGATGTGAGATGGGTTTATGATGACAGGGAAAAGGATGCGATCGTGGAAGAATTCAGATTGAAAGGAAAAGAAGCCAAAGGTGATAAGGGAAAATCAGGAAAAGATGGGAAATCTGAAGAAACATCAGGGGAATTGGGTGGCGATGAAATCACTCCGGAGGAATTGGAAGAGGCTGGCGGAGAGATTGAAAAGATTGCCGGTGTGACCATCCAGCGTTATAAAGGTCTTGGAGAAATGAACCCGCAACAATTGTGGGACACTACCATGGATCCTGAACATCGCAAGATGTTGAAAGTCGAGATCGAAGACGCCGAAGAAGCCGACAGGGTGTTTGATGTTTTGATGGGAGCTGATGTTGAACCGCGAAGACGCTTCATCCAAACCCACGCCAAGAGTGTGAAAAATCTGGACGTTTAGAAATTTTTGCAATTTGCAATTTCAAAAAACCAGCATGTGGCTGGTTTTTTTTGATGCTTTGTTTGCTTTGTCTGTTTCCTTTCTCGGCACGCTTCGCAGTCAGGAACAATGACTGCTTGCTTGGTCCTCGCTGTCGCTGCGGATGGCCTCGAAAGGAAACAGGCAAAGCTAAAACACATGATTGTTTTAAAAATATGGTATACTTAGCAAGAGATATTTTCTGATTATTTGTTTATATGAAAAAAGATATATTGATTTTGAGCATTTTGTTGGCGATGACCGCGAATTATGCTTTAGCCATGAGCAGCGCCAACTATCAGATAAATTCCGACACCATCAATGCAGGAGGAAATTTGAGCAACTCGGCCAATTATAAAACGCTCGATTCGATAGGTGAGACGTTTATCGGTTCGATGGCCAGCACGAATTTCACCATTGGCGAAGGTTTGGCACCGATGATAACTTACAGTCTGACCATGTCTTTGGATTCCAGCACCAAAGATTTGGGCTCGGTGACAGCGGGAGTTCCGATCACGGGAACGACCACAGCCACAGTGACGACCGATTCTTGGGGAGGATATGACATGTATATTTCCCAAAATGATGATTTGAAACATGCAGATCCCTTGACGACAATCGCTCCATTTTCCTGCACAATTGCTGCTCCATGCTTTTGGTCAGGGGCTGGATTCGGTTTTACGGTGAATTCCGGCACTTCGGTTGAAGCCAAATGGGGCACAAGCCCAAGTTACAAATATGCAGCTATTCCATCGACCACTACTTTGTTCCACACGAAGTGGGGCTATTCGAGCGGGGGAGATAATACGGTTATCGGATATAAATTGGACGTGCCGACCACTCAAAAAAGTGGAGTTTACACCAACATCATCACCTATACGGCAGTGGCAAAACTGTAGAAAAAAGGTTCAAAAAATTTTTGGAAAGTGCGGCTGAAAAGTCGCACTTTTTTCTTTGCGCAAATTGCAAAAAAACGGTATAATTAAAACATATTCGGATGCAGAACTCGCAAAATTTTTTGCCCGTTTTACTTGCTCCGTTTTCAAAAAAATGCTTGTTGCAAATGAAACTCAAAAAATGAAATGTCGATGTCTGTTTTGAAAAAAAGTTGGAAAAATAAATTCGTCCGACATCGGTTTGTTTCGTGAGCGGCAAGAAATGAAATCGTTGATGATTTTCAGAAAAAAAACACAAAATTTCCAGCAAAAACCGCAATCTTCAAGGAGGATGGACGGTGTTGTTACGTATGCATCGATTGCAAAAACAACTTTTAAACCCCAAGAATCAAGGGTTTTTTTGAATTTTTTGTTGATTGCCAAAAAATGTTTTCTGGCGATGGCAAAAGTTTTGGTTGTCTGCTGCTTGGTCGGTTTTGAATTGTTGCGGAAAATGTTTTTTGGAATTTTTAATTTTGCAAAATCAAAATGTTTTAAAAAAACTGGAAGGCGGGCAAAAGTCGGGCAGAAAATGATTGCCCCGCATTTTTCATATGGGCACAAGAATGGAAGTTTTGGCAAAACTTTTTTCAGATCGAATTTTAGAAAAATAGAAAAAGCGTTTTCTATCAATAATGTTTTTTCCAAAAAAGTTTTTTCTGCGATCATGATTTTGATTATCGTGTCGGTGGCGTTTTTTCAAAATTCCAAGAATGCGCAAAGTGCCACCTATAATTGGTCGCAGTCGACTTGGTCGGGAGGTCAGACCAGCAACAGCGATGTGCATCCTGGAAAAATTGGCGGTTGGAACGAATATGCTTCAAAAGATTCATTCGTGCAGACGACTAATGGCGGAGATGATGCGGAATTAAGTTGGACTGCCGGATCATCGCTTCAGACTTCGGACACGGGTGGTCAGGATACGCCGAATGCAGGCGGTTTTAATGCGGGAACTCATCTGCAGACAAAAGTTCGTGGCGCGGGAAACAATGCGCATGTCGATTTGGGTTACAGTGGAATCTCAGCTGTCGCTTCGGGGTTGGGGCACACATTGCTGATAAGATCGGACAACACCGTTTGGGCTTGGGGAGAAAATGGTAATGGACAATTGGGCGACGGCACGCAGACAGCTCGCCTGACTCCGGTGCAAATCAGAAACAGCAATGACAATGGATTTTTGGCAAACGTGGAAGCTGTCGCAGTCGGCAACGACCATTCGTTGGCTCTTGGTTCTGATGGAACAGTTTGGGCTTGGGGTGCTGGAAATTTTGGACAATTGGGTGACGGTGCAAACGGCATCGCTCAGTTTCCCACAAAAGTCAAAAATTTCGATGGCAACGGAGAACTTTCCGGTGTCATTGCGATTGCTGCTGGAAACGGATATTCATTGGCGCTCAAGGATGACGGTACGATCTGGGCTTGGGGAAGCAATAGTAAAGGGCAATTGGGAAACGGTACAAATGTTGATTCGAATTTGCCGGTGCAAGTTTCAATTGCCAGACAAGTCTCAATTGTTTCTTCGGGTGTGGACAGCGAAACAACTTTGGTGGTCACTTCCGATGGCAATGTTTGGGCTTGGGGAGAAGGCAGTTTGGGACAACTCGGAAACGGAACTTCTGCTGACAGCAATGTTCCCGTGCAGGTCTCGGGAATTTCCAATGTCACTTCGATCAATGGTGGAAAAAACAGATCAGTGGCATTGAAACAGGACAAATCTGTTTGGGCCTGGGGAAATAATTCAAGCGGAGAACTGGGAGACGGAACCAATGATGCCTCCAATGTTCCCGTGCAGGTTTCCAATCTTACTGGTATTTCATCGATAAGCGGCGGCAGCGACCATTCTTTGGCCATAAAAACCAACGGTACGATTTGGGCTTGGGGAAACAACAACAAAGGTCAATTGGGTGATGGAACATTTTCCAACAGATCAATGCCTGTTGCTGTTTCCAATGTTGGCGCCAACAACAGTGTCATGGTGGCAGGCGGACAAAGTTTTTCAGTCGCGTTGAAACTTGATGGAAGTGTTTGGGCTTGGGGTTGGAACTACAATGGACGTTTGGGAAACAATGATGGCATTGATAAGACAAATCCTGTGCAAGTCTGGAATCCGGCGCAAGGAATTTTCAGTGGTTTTATTGATGTTTATTCGGGTTACAGTCACAACTTGGGATTGAAGGCGGACGGCACGGTGTGGGCTTGGGGAAAAAATGGATTCGGACAACTTGGCGATGGCACCAACATCAACAGATTGACTCCGGTGCAAGTTGTGGGGCTGACAAATGTTACTGCCATTTCTGCTGGGTACAATCATTCATTGGCTCTCAAATCGGACGGCACCGTTTGGGCTTGGGGTTGGAATTTTTATGGTCAACTTGGCGATGGAACGCAAGCCAGTCAAAGTTTTCCCGTCCAAGTCAAAGCATCGAACACTCCGGGAGATTATTTGCAAAATGTTTCAGCCATTTCAGTCGGGGACACCCATTCCATGGCTCTCAAAAATGACGGGACGCTTTGGAGTTGGGGCGGAAATTTGCGCGGACAGCTTGGAGTGGGATCAATCACTTTTTATCAACCATATCCGGTGCAGACAAAAGACCAGACAGGAACTGGCTTTTTGAGCAACGTGACTTCTATTTCTGGTGGCGGTTATTATTCGCTTGTTTCTTTGGGAGATGGCACGGCGTGGTCATGGGGCGCAAACGAACAAGGACAACTTGGAGATGGTGACACTGGCAAATCGGACACCAATCTTCCTGTGCAAGTGAAATCTTCCATGAGTGAAAATATTGCCAACGTTGCAAAAGTCAGTGCCGGTTATGCGCATGCGCTGGCCTTGCTCAATGATGGCTCATTGATGTCTTGGGGTTGGAACGATTATGGACAATTGGGAATCGGCAACATCAATTTGCAAATTTTGGCGCAACCGGTCATCGGCGCTGGAACATCAGGAGTTGAAAACATCAAAGCCGGAAACACGCACAACGTGATGAAAAAAACGGACGGCACAGTTTGGACTTGGGGAAACAATGGCAGCGGACAATTGGCAGACGCGAACACTTCCGAAGTCAAGAACAGTCCGATACAAGTCGGTGGCGGAGCAAGCAGCAATGTGGCCATCGTTTCTTGCGGAGAAAAACATTCCTTGGCACTTTCAACTGATGGCAGCGTGTGGAATTGGGGTGACAATGGCAATGGTCAATTGGGACAGAACAATAACAAATCCAGCATCGCTCCCGTGCAATTGATCGGTGCATCTGGCGGAGTGATTGATGCCGGCCATACTTCATATTTCACCAGTGGAACATCACAATTCACTTCGGCAGTCGTGGACAGCGGCAGTATAAAAACATATACCACGCTTGATTTTTCCACGACAAAACCTGCAGGAACCAGTGTTTCCATCGATGTCAAAGCGGGAAACACTTCGGTGCCTGATGGAAGTTGGATTTCACTGAGCAATGTTGCAAGCGGAGGAGACATCACAGCTTTGGGTCAGAAGAGATATTATCAATATGTGGCGACAATGACCACGAGCGATTCCAATATAACGCCGTCATTCAATGACATAACTTTCCATTACGAATATTTTCCTTCGCCTGGGCATTTGGTTTCATCGCCTTATGACACATCGGACGCATCAAACATCCTTTCAAAAATACGTTGGTCGGAAACTTTGGCCACCGGCACAAGCGTGCAATTCCAAGTCAGGACAGCCACCGACAAAGCCGGACTTGCCAGTGCGTCGTGGATGGGACCGGATGGAACTTCCAATACTTATTTTGCTGACAAAACCGGAGCGGAAGCGATGCCAAGCGCTGTCAGTGACGGAGTGGGCGACCAATGGGTACAATATCAAGCTCTGTTGATTTCTGACGGTCTCAATTCGCCGACTTTGCAGGATGTGACGTTGCAATATGTGGTCAATGCTCCGCCGGAAGTCCAAAACGTGGTGGCTTTGCAAGATGGCAATGGGATTGTCAATGTGACATATGACGTGCGAGACCCTGATTCTGCGGTGCCGCAAAATGTGACTCCGGGAAAAGTAATTGTCGGTTTGCAATATTGCACGGCAAATTGTGGCGTGGCAGGAAATGAAGTTTGGGCTGATGCATCCACGTTGAGCGGCGATGTGGGTCCCAACATTGCAGTGCAGGAAACGAATTGGAATTCATATCAACTTTCTTGGAATGCCAAAAGCGATTATCCGGAAGCTTTCAATGGAAGCAATTTCAAAGTGCGCATCAAGACGAACGATTCTGAAGGTGCAAACAATTTGGGTTATGGAAAATCCGGCAATTTTGTTTTTGACACGAAAAATCCAACCAATGTCGGGTTTGCGATCGATCACACCGCCAACAAATTGCATGTCAAAGTTCCAGTCGACGATTCTTCCTATCAGATGATCGTTTCCAATCTGGCGGATTTCAGTGACGCGACCTATGAAAATTTCCAAGCTGATTATGACTATGCCGGACTCACCAATGATCCTGCCACAGTGCATTTGCGGATCAAAGATGCTCATGGAAATTATACCGATGCGGTTGAAACGACGCCGGTCAAACTTAGTGACGTGGTTTATTATGACATTTCAAATCCGGCCACAAATGAATACAGGGAATTGATTTCCTGGAAAGCGCCAAGCGCTGGGCAAATGGGCAGTGGCGGTTTTGCCAAATACAACATCTGGCGTTCGACTGATGGAATCATATATTCTTTGGTCAATTCCATTACGGACAAAAATGTAAATTATTATCTTGATTCTAATCTTTCCACGGGAACTTCATATTCTTACAAAATAACTTTGGAAGATGCGGACGGAAATGTTTCAGCTTTTTCAAACATCGTGAATGACGTTCCGGATGGGGAAGGCGGCGCCAATGCGACTCCGCCAGTAATTTCAAACGTGCAGGCGCCGATCATTTCGGTGACTTCCAACAGCGCGATTGTGACTTGGGACACGGATGTCGTTTCAAATTCAACTGTGGGTTATTCAACGACTCCGGGTGATTTTTCCAATGAAGTCGGAAGTGCAACTTTGGTGGATGCCGGACACAGCGTCACCATAACCGAGTTGAATCAGAACACCCAATATTATTTCAGAGTAAAATCAGCCGGAGTCAACAACATCGTCGATATCAATGATAATTTTGACACATCAGGAAATCATGATGGATACACTTTTACGACAGCTTCAGCTGATGTCGTGCCGCCTGTGATTTCAAATTTGTCATCTGCTCCGACAACGACATCGGCAGCAATTTCCTGGTCAACTAATGAGGCAGCCACATCTTTTGTGGAATATTCGACAACCCAAGGTTTCTCCGTGGGAAGTTCCTATGGTTCCTATGATTTGGTTTTGTCACACAACATTACTTTGCCAAGCATCCTAAGTCCCGGCACTGTCTATTATTATAAAGTCCATTCGAAAGATGGAGCAGGCAATGAGATTGTTTCAAGCGAGGCAAGTTTCCAAACCGTTTCTTTGGGCGACGTCACGGCGCCGATAATAAATACCACCGATCATCCGGTGCAAGCCACTGCCATAACGCACAAAACTGCCACCATCATTTGGCAAACCGACGAATCAGCCACTTCCTATGTGGAATATGGCACAACCACGTCCTATGGCAAAATTTTCGGAAACAGCAATCTGGTGAGCGGTCCTCCATACGACCATTCAATTTCTTTGCCGCAAGATTTGGTGCCTGACACAACCTACAACTATCGTGTGCATTCGGCTGATGCGGCTGGCAATGCAGCCGTTTCAGGAAACTTTACCTTCAAAACTGCGGTTGACCCACAAGATGTTGTGGTTCCAACCTTGCAATCTGGTCCGGCCGTGACCGCAACTTCTTCAACGTCGGCAACCATAACTTGGGTGACAAATGAAAATGCCACTTCGTTTGTGGACTATTCTCCGACCGTTGGAAATTTCCAAATGGAACAAGGGTCATCAGTTTTGACGCAAACACATTCGGTCACCTTGGTGAATCTGAATCCCGACACCCAATATTTCTATCAATTGAAATCTGCTGATGCATCCGGAAACACTTTGACAGTGAACAATGGTGGCAACGGATTTTCATTCGTGACAGCTTCCGGGCAGCCACCGATCTTGCAAGGCGCCCCATTTGCGGCAAAAAATTCATATGATGCGTTCACCATCTCTTGGACAACCGATGTGAACTCGACTTCTTTTGTGGAATATGCCACTTTGAGTGATTTTTCAAATTCGGTTGTTTTTGGAAAATATGACAATGTTAAAAATCATTCCATAAGTTTGAATTTCTTGTCGCCAGCAACGACATATTATTATCGTGTGCGCAGCGCAGCGCAATTCGAAATGGTTTCCGGTTCCTATTCTTTTGCCACGGATCAGGTGCCTGTCGGACCTGACGTGACTGCCCCGACTGTTTCGAATGTTTCGCTTTTGAATGTCACTGACAATGGAGCTACTGTTACTTGGAATACCAATGAAAATGCCGATTCTGTCGTGTATGTGGGCACATCCACGAATTATGATCTGATTTTTGGAAATAATGCGGCTTCAACCACAACCCATAGTGTAAACATCAGCGGACTTCAACCATCTTCGACTTATAACTATCAGATCGTTTCCAAAGATGGATCTGGCAATGTGACCTATGGAACTTCGCAAAATTTCACCACTTTGGCTGCTGCCGGAGCTCCGGTGCTTTCAAACATCCAGGCTTCGGTCCAGACCGACACCAAGATTCCCGCAACCTACAACCAAGTGACGATCACTTGGGACAGTGATGTGGCTGGAGACAGCAAAGTTTTGTTCAGTAAAGATGATTCCTTGGACAAAAGCATTTTTCATCCAGCTGATCTGATCGCTGCCGGTCATAGCATAACAATCAGCGACTTGGCCTATGACACAACTTACAACTATGAAGTTCTGACCAAGGCAACCAACAACGCGATCACAACCAGCAGCAAAAAAACATTCACCACTGCCAAAGATCCGCAATATCTGCATGATCCGCTCAAAAAAATCGACAATGTGGTTTCATCAACAACCACCAACAGTGCGGCCGTGACATTCACCACCGACCAGAGCGCCAAATGTTCCATCGAATATCGTCCGGATGGGCAAGTCTATTCAGCCGGCTTGTCCGCTGAAAGTGATTTCAACATCAATCATCGTGTGCAATTGCTGTCACTCATTTCGGCCAGCAAATATTTCTTCAAAATAAGTTGCGCTGACAATTTGGGAACGGCTCCGATTTTTGACACTGAATATTCATTCGCAACAAATGAAATTTCCACTTCGAACAATGGCAATGAAAGTGACAAGGTTTTGCCTGTGATAAAAAATGTGCAAGCTGGAAAGGCCACTGGAGAAAGCGTGATTGTTACTTGGAACACCGACAAAAAAACCAGCAGCTATGTGCGCTATGGCACAACTTCGACTTTCGGATCCATGATGGGAAACGACAGTGTCAATGTCGATCAAGCAAAATATGACACTGTGCACACTGTCACCCTGAACGGTTTGGTACCGGCAACAAAATATTTCTACAGCGTCGTTTCAGTCGACCTTTCGGGAAACATTGCGGAAAGTTCTGCTGGAAATTTCACGACCGCAACGCAATCAACACTCAATTCGATAAGCATAGTCTCAAAAGTTTTGGGAGAAGCGACCGTCACTTGGATCACTGACAAATCCATGACATCCACCGTGGAATACGGTTTGACCAACAATTATGGCAGTGAAAGCAACAGCAAATCAAG